>JBLNAC010000356.1:0-4645 GCA_050259155.1 Syntrophothermus sp. | reverse complement strand
GGTTCTCGCGGACCGACTCGACCCGGATCGTGTAGCCGTCGGCGACGATCGAGTCGCCGCGTTTGGGCAGGCGGCCAAGCTCGCCGAAGACGTAGCCGCCGACTGAGTTGTAGGCGTCGCTGTCGACGGGCAGCTGGATGCCAGCGTCGGAGAGGTCGCCCAGCGAGACGTGCCCGCGGACGAACCAGTCGCCGTTGGTCAGCTGCCGCAGTGCCGCGGCGCGCGGGTCGGTCTCGTCCTCGATCTCGCCGACGACCTCCTCGAGGATGTCCTCGACGGTGACTATCCCGACGGTGCGCCCGTACTCGTCGACGACCACCGAGAGCGAGGTCCGCTGCACCTGCAGGTCGTGCAGGAGGTCGTCGAGCGGGCGCGTCTCCGGCACGATCAGGGCGTCCCGGATCACCGGCGCTATCGCCGCCTCGGGACCGTCGCTCATGTAGAGGCGGGCGAGGCTGTTGTTGTGGACGATGCCCTTGACGCGGTCCGGGTTGTCGTCCTCGATCACCACCAGCCTCGTGTGGCCGGAGGTCACGCAGCGCCGCAGCGCGGCCTCCACCGTCTCCGAGGCATCGACGGTGACGACAGCCGGGATTGGCGTCATCACCTCCCTGGCCTCCTGCTCGTGGAGGTGGAATACGCCGCCCAGCATCACCGCCTCGCCCGGGTCCAGCCGGCCGCGCTGGGCGCCGCGTGCGATCAGCAGCCGCAGTTCCTCGGGCGAGGTCTCCTCGGCGATCGCGGCCGCGTCGACGTGGAAGATCCGGAACACGATCCAGTTGGCGGGCGCGTTGGTGGCGACGATCAGCGGGTGCAGCGCGACGCGGAAGAAGCGCAGCGGGCGCGCGATCCAGAGCAGGCTGCGCTCGGCGCGGGCGATCGCGACCATCTTCGGCGACTGCTCGCCGAGGATCACGTGCAGGAAGGTGACGATGGTGAAGGCGACGGCGATCGAGATCGCCAGCGCCAGCGTGTGCGAGAAGAAGCTGCCGAAGAGGGGCTCGAACAGCGTCGCGAGCGCCGGCTCGCCGAGGAAGCCGATGCCCAGGGAGGCGAGCGTGATCCCGACCTGGCAGGTGGCGACGTACTCGTCGACGTGGTCGATCAGCTCCAGCGCCAGCCGGGCCTTGCTCGCGCCCTCGTCGCGCGTCTGCTCGAGGCGGGCGCGGCGCGAGCGCACGATCGCGAACTCGCCCGCGACGAAGAAGCCGTTGACCGCGATCAGCAGCAGGAGGAGGACGAGCAGGAGGACGCTCATCGTCTATGTGGCCCGGTACTTCGGGCTGGGACGTCCTCGGCCATGAGGCCACAGGAATATAGCTGCCCGCTCCCGCGGTTCCGGCGGGACGTGGCATATTGGGCGGACCATGCGCATCGCGACCCTGAGCGAGATGCTCGAAGAGGTTGTCAGGTTGGGTGAGGCGACGGGGACGGAGGAGCAGGCGCACGAGCTGCGCGGCGAGCTCGAGGGTCGCCTGGCCGCGGTCCGCGCCGTGGTCGCCGGCGAGCCCGCGCCCCGCGTGGTGGCGCTGGAGAGCCTCGATCCGCCGCGCGCGGCCGGCTACTGGATCCCGGAGATGATCTCGATCGCGGGCGGGGTCGACGTCGCCGGGGACCCGGGGCTCGGCCCCCCCGAGGTCGGCTGGGGCGAGCTCGCGAGCCTCGGCGCCGAGGTCGTGATCGTGATGCCCGAAGGCTCCCTCGCCGACGCCCACGCGCTGGCGATGGAGCACTGGGAGCAGATCGCCGCGCTCGGCGCCACCCGCCTCTACGCCGTCGACTCCGACGCCGCCTTCACCGATCCGGGCCCGCGCCTCGTCGACGGGGTCGAGCTGCTCGGCCACCTCCTCCATCCGAGCGTGGTCGACCCCCCTCCAGGGGGCGCCGGCTTCAAGGCGCTGCGGGCGCCGGTCCCCCGCCGCTGAGCCCGAGCCGGCTCAGGCAACGGCGAGGGCGCCGACGAAGGAGACGATCCCGATCGCGGCCATCGTCGCCAACTCCACCGCCCGGGGGTGCGGGCCGAGCTTGCCGCGCTCGCCGGCGACGATCGCCATCGCGCAGAGCGTGCCGCCGATCAAGCCGCCCACATGGGCGCCGACGCTGATGTGCGAGACGGTGAACGTGATCGCCAGGTTGATCAGGATCAAGAAGCCGATCTCGGCGGCGAGGGCGTCGATGCCGCGGCCGCGGGCGATCACGAAGGTCGCGCCGGCGAGCCCGAAGATCGCCCCCGAGGCGCCGGCGCTGAGCGCATTCGGGTCGATCAGCATCACCCCGAAGGAGCCGGCCAGCAGCGAGGCGAAGTAGAGGACCAGGAAGCGGGCCGTCCCCAGCGCCGGCTCGAGCAGCCGGCCGAGGAAGAAGAGCAGGATCATGTTGAAGGCGATGTGGGTGAGGCCGACGTGGAGGAAGCCGCTGGTGATCAGACGCCACCAGTCGCCCGCGGCGACGGCGGGGCCGAAGAGGCCGCCCATGTCGTAGATGCGCTGGGAGGTGAGAGCTCCGAGCCCGCCGCCTCCGCCGGCGATCTCGATCAGGAAGACGATGACGTTGACCGCGATCAGCGCAAGCGTCGCGGGGTAGTCGCTGCCGCCGCGCGTGCCTGTCGGGTTGCGGACGACCCTGGTGCGCTGGCTGGCGCACTCGGGACAGCGCATCCCGACCGGGGTGGGCGTCATGCAATCAGGGCAGATCGGGCGCCCGCAGGAGGAGCAGGAAACGCCGGTCTCCCGGTTCGGATGCCGGTAACAGGTCTGGGCCATCGGAAGAGGCAGCCTACAATCGGCGCCGATGGAGGCCCCCAGCCCCGCCCGTCTCTACGCAGCCGCGGTCGGCGTCCTCCTGGTCGCGGTCGGGATCGCCGGCTTCTTCTACACGGCCTCCTTCGGCGCGCCGGGGGATGTCGCGCCGGCGCTCGGGGTGCTCCGCGTCAACGGCTGGATGAACCTCCTCCACCTGCTCGCCGGCGCCGCCGGGCTGCTCGCCGCCGGAGTCGCCTCGCGGGGCTACGCGCTAGCTGTCGGGATCCTCTTCACCGTCCTCGGGGTATGGGGGCTGACGTTGGGATCGGACGCCGCGATCCTCGGCTTCCTGCCCGCCGCCGGCGGCGACGAAGCCCTGCACCTCGTCCTCGGCCTGCTCGGGCTGGCGGCTGCCGCCGCGACCCCGCGGCGGGCCGCCCCGCGCCCCGCGGCCCCGAGCCGGACCTCGAAGCGGAAACGCTCAGAGACGGGAGCGAAGCCCGCCGGCGAGGGCGCGTAGGCCGCGTTCGCCCCGCTGGCGGCTGCGGCGCCTGAGCTCGAGCAGGACCAGCGCCCCCGTGGCGGCGCCGCCGGCGCCGACCGCGATCACCGGACGCACCCAGTTGCGGGGGTCGCGCAGGGCGCGAAGCTCTTCCTCGGACAGCTCTTCGGCCCAGTCGGAAAGCTCCTCGGCGGCGGCCTGGGTGATCGCCGCCAGGGTGTCCTCGATCCGCCCCGAGAGCCGCTCCGGCGGCTCGATCGGGCGCAGCGCATCCGCGAGCAGGGTCTCGACGTCCCAGCTCCCCACCGGGGTACCCGCCTCACTCATCGCCCATCTCCTCCTGCAGCTGCTTGATGGCGCGATGGATCAGGACCTTCGTCGCCCCGTCGGAGCGACCCAGCGCCCGCGCGATCTCGCGGTTGTCCATGCCCAGCGCGAAGCGCATGATCAGCGCCTCGCGCCGATCCTCGGAGAGGTGGTCGAGGTTCGACATCACCCGCCGCAGCTCCTCGCGCCCCTCGGCGATCGCCACGGTGTCGTGGCGGGCGGCGATCGGGTCGGCGCTGTCCAGCGGCGTCTGCGGCCGTCGCGAGCGGTCGCGGTAGTAGTTCGAGGCGAGGTTGTGGGCGATCCGGATCAGCCACGGCCGCAGCGGCCGGCCGTCGGACTCGCGCCGGGCGCGGTCGAAGTGCCGGTAGGCCTGGAGGAAGGCCTGCTCGGTCAGGTCCTCCGCATCGTGGTGGTTGCCGACCCGGTAGTAGGCGTAGGAGTAGACGTCGCGCAGATGCTGCCGGTAGAACTCCGAGAAGGCACGGTCGAGCTCGACCTTGGCGGCCGGATCCAGGTCCGCCGGCTCGACGTTCTCCTGAGCGCCGCTCACCTGTCAAGAGTATTGCCATCAGGCGGCCTGCCTCGCCCGCTCGACCCGGCGCAGGCCCGCGACCCAGTCGGCGGGGTCGATCTCGCCCGCGATCAGCGCGGCGAGCCCGCCGAGCGCCTCCGCGGGCGCGCCCGAAGCGGCTACGGCCTCGGCCAGCAGCGGCGTCGTGTCCAGCCCCTCGGAGGCCTGCCCGATCAGGTCCGGGATCTCCGCCGCGGGCGTGCCGGCGCCGAGCAGCTCGCCGGCGCGGCGGTTGCGCCCGGCCGGCGCCATCATCGTCGCCGTCAGGTCGCCGACGCCGGCCAGGCCCGAGAACGTCTCCAGCTCGGCGCCGTGGCGAATCGCGTACTCGATGCACTCGCTCCAGATCTGGGCGACCGCGATCCCGGCCGCGTTGAGCCCGTGTGACTCGGCCGCCGCGGCGGCGAGCGCAGCCGCGTTCTTCGCGGCGCCCGCCATCTCCACCCCGATCACGTCGCGCGACCGCTCGCATACGAGGCCGGCGAGGTCGAAGACCTCGCC
>JBLNAC010000355.1:0-9929 GCA_050259155.1 Syntrophothermus sp. | reverse complement strand
GAGGCCACCGACGCCGACAGCGAGGAGTACGGCATCATCCTCGAGCTCCTGCGCAAGCTGCAGGCCGAGGACAAGACGCTGTGGCACCGCATCGCACCCGGCATCCGCGGCGTCACCGAGGAGACCACGACGGGCGTGCACCGCCTGTACCAGCTCGCGGAGCAGGGCAAGCTGCTCTTCCCGGCCATCAACGTCAACGACTCGGTCACCAAGTCCAAGTTCGACAACCTCTACGGCTGCCGCCACTCGCTGATCGACGGGATCAACCGCGCCACCGACGTGATGATCGGCGGCAAGGTCGCCGTCGTCTGCGGCTACGGCGACGTCGGCAAGGGCTGCGCGGACTCCCTCCGTGGCCAGGGCGCCCGCGTCGTCGTCACCGAGATCGACCCGATCTGCGCCCTGCAGGCCGCGATGGAGGGCTTCGAGGTACGGCGCCTGGAAGAAGTCGTCGCCACCGCCGACATCTTCGTCACCGCCACCGGCAACCGCGACATCGTCACCGTCGACCACATGCGGGCGATGAAGCACAACGCGATCGTCGGCAACATCGGCCACTTCGACAACGAGATCGAGATGGCGGCGCTCGAAGAGTCCGACGCCGAGCGGATCACGATCAAGCCGCAGGTCGACGAGTGGCGCTTCCCCGACGGGCACTCGGTGATCGTGCTCTCCGAAGGGCGCCTGCTGAACCTCGGCAACGCGACCGGGCACCCGAGCTTCGTGATGTCGAACTCGTTCACCAACCAGGTGATCGCCCAGATCGAGATGTTCGCCAACGCCGACGGCCAGTTCGACACCAAGCAGGTCTACGTCCTGCCCAAGCACCTCGACGAGAAGGTCGCCCGGCTGCACCTCGACGCGCTCGGGGTGAAGCTGACCGAGCTCACCCCCGAGCAGTCCGCCTATCTCGGCATCCCGATCGAGGGCCCCTACAAGTCGAGCCACTACCGCTACTGATCGCGTGCACGGAGGCGCGCCCGCGGGTCCCCCGACTGTCGGGGGCGGTCGCCGCGAGGGCGCGGGTCCGTCGGCCCGCAATGACTAGGATCCGGGCCGCATGAGCCAGGACATCGACCAGCTCGCGATCGACACGATCCGCACCCTGTCGATTGACGCCGTCCAGAAGGCCAACTCCGGCCATCCGGGCACGCCGATGTCGCTGGCCCCGGTCGCCTACGAGCTTTGGCAGAACCACCTGCGCTACGACCCGGCCGACCCGATCTGGCCCAACCGCGACCGCTTCGTGCTCTCCGCCGGGCACGCCTCGATGCTGCTGTTCTCGCTCCTTTTCCTCGCCGGCGTGAGGCGGGTCGACGCCGACTACAACGTCCTCGACGAGCCGGCCTGCTCGCTGCACGAGATCGAAAACTTCCGCCAGCTCCACTCGCGCACCCCCGGGCACCCGGAGTACCGCTGGACATCCGGGGTGGAGACGACCACCGGCCCGCTCGGGCAGGGGATCGCGACCTCGGTCGGGATGGCGATCGCCTCCAAGTGGCAGGGGGAGCGCTACGGCGCCGACCTCTTCGACTTCGACGTATACGCGATCGCCGGCGACGGCTGCCTGATGGAGGGCGTCTCGCACGAGTCGGCCTCGCTCGCCGGCCACCTCAAGCTCGACAACCTCTGCTGGCTCTACGACAACAACCACATCACGATCGACGGCAGCACCTCGCTGGCCTACGGCGACGACGTCCTCAGCCGCTTCGAGGGCTACGGCTGGAACGTGCTGCGGGTCGGCGACGCCAACGACACCGGGCTCCTCGCCCGCGCCCTCGAGGCCTTCAAGGCGGAGGCCGGTCGCCCCACCCTGATCGTCGTCGACAGCCACATCGGCTGGGGCTCGCCGAACAAGCAGGACACCGAGTCGGCCCACGGCGAACCGCTCGGCGAGGAGGAGGTGAGGCTGACCAAGCGCGCCTACGGCTGGCCCGAGGACGCGCAGTTCCTCGTCCCCGACGGCGTCCGCGAGCGCTTCGACGAGCTGATCGGCGCCCGCGGCGGCGCCGAAAGCGCCGCCTGGCGCGAGCGCCTCGCGGCCTCAGGGCACGCCGAGGAGGTCGAGCTGATGCAGCGCCGCGGGCTGCCCGACGGCTGGGACGAGGCGATCCCGTCCTTCGAGGCGGACGAAGAGAAGGGCCTCGCCACCCGCAAGGCCTCGAACAAGGTCCAGAACGCGATCGCCGAGCGGATCCCCTGGCTGATCGCCGGCTCGGCCGACCTCACCGACTCCACCTCGGTCCGCCTCACCTTCGACGGCGCCGAGAGCTTCGAGCCGGGCAGCTTCGGCGGCCGCCAGATCCACTACGGGATCCGCGAACACGCGGCGGTCAACTCCTGCAACGGGATGTCGCTCTGCAAGCTGCGGCCGCTGTGGTCGACCTACCTCACCTTCTCCGACTACGCGCGGCCGGGGATCCGGCTCTCGGCGTTGATGGAGCTGCCTGTGATCCACGTCTTCACCCACGACTCGATCGGGCTCGGCGAGGACGGGCCCACCCACCAGCCGATCGAGCAGCTCGCCTCGCTGCGCGCCGTCCCCCACCTCGACGTGATCCGCCCTGCCGACGCCAACGAGGTCGCCGAGGCCTGGCGCCTGGCGATCGACCGCACCCACGACCCCGTCGCGCTCGTCCTCACCCGCCAGAACGTGCCGATCCTCGACCGCTCCAGATACGCCTCCGCGGAGGGGGTCCGCCGCGGCGGCTACGTGCTCGCCGACTGCGAGGGGGAGCCCGAGCTGCTGCTGATCGCGACCGGCAGCGAGGTCTCGCTCGCCGTCTTCGCCCACGAGAAGCTGGCCGGCGAGGGAATCCGCTCGCGCGTCGTCAGCCTCCCCTGCTGGGAGATCTTCGACCGCCAGGAGCGGGCCTACCGCGACGAGGTGCTGCCGCCCACGGTGCGCAGGCGGGTCGCGATCGAGGAGGCCGCTACCCTGGGATGGGAGCGCTACGTCGGCGACGAGGGCGTGGTCCTCGGCATCCACACCTTCGGGCAGTCGGCGCCGTTCAAGGACGTCGAGGCGGAGTTCGGCTTCACGCCCGAGCAGATCGCCGCAAGAGCCAAGGAGGCACTCGGATGAAGCCCACCGCGAAGCTGCACGAGCTGGGGCAGAGCCTCTGGCTCGACAACATCACCCGCACGATCCTCGGCGACGGCACCCTCGAGGGGTACATCGACGAGCTTTCGGTCACCGGTCTCACCTCCAACCCGACGATCTTCGACAAGGCGATCTCGGGCGGCGACGCCTACGACGACCAGATCGCCGAGGTGGCCGCCGCCGCCGAGGCGGGGGAGGGGGTCGGCGCCAACGCGCAGGAGCGGATCTTCTTCGAGCTCGCGGTCACCGACCTGCAGGGCGCGACCGACCTCTTCGCCCCGGTCCACCGGCGCACCGTCGGCGTCGACGGCTACTGCTCGCTCGAGGTCTCGCCGCTGCTCGCCGACGACACCGCGGCGACGATCGAGCAGGCGGCGGCGCTGCACGCCAAGGCCGGGCGGGAGAACCTCTTCATCAAGATTCCCGGCACGACCGCGGGCCTCCCCGCGATCGAGGAGACGATCTTCGCCGGCGTCCCGGTCAACGTGACGCTGCTGTTCGACGCCAGCCAGTACCTGGCCGCCGCCGACGCCTACATGAAGGGGATCGAACGCCGCATCGCCGCCGGGCTCGACCCCGATGTCGCCTCGGTCGCCTCGATCTTCATGAGCCGCTGGGACGTGGCCGTCACCGGCGAGGTTCCCGACGACCTCCACAACCGGCTCGGGATCGCGGTCGGCGGCCGCGCCTACCGCGCCTACAACGAGCTGCTCGTCTCCGAGCGCCAGCGCCGCCTCCAGAACGAGGGCGCGCGGCCCCAGCGGCTGCTCTGGGCGAGTACCGGGACCAAGGACCCCAACGCCTCCGACACCCTCTACATCGAGGCGTTCGCCTCGCCGCTCACGGTCAACACGATGCCCGAGGACACCCTGCTCGCCTTCGCCGACCACGGCGAGGTCACCGACCTGGTCGCACCCGACGGCGGCGATTGCGAGGCGGTGCTGCGAGAGTTCGCCGACGCCGGCATCGACGTCGACGCGCTCGCGGCGCGGCTGCAGGAGGAGGGCAAGCAGAGCTTCAGCAAGTCCTGGGAGCAACTGCTGGAGTCGATCTCCTCGCAGGCCGGCGTCGCGGCCTCCTGAGCGCGGCTTGACCGGGCTGCGCCAAACCCCCGCCTGGTCGGACCTCGAGGCGCATTACGGGCGGATCCGGGACGCGCACCTGCGCGACCTCTTCGCCGCCGATCCCGAGCGCGGCGAGCGCCTCGTCGCCGACGGAGCCGGCCTCCACCTCGACTTCTCCAAGAACCGGGTCACCGACGAGACGCTGATGCTGCTCGGCGGGCTGGCGCGTGAGCGCGGCGTCGAAGAGGGGCGCGAAGCGATGTTCGCCGGCGAGCACGTCAACGTCTCCGAGGACCGCGCCGTCCTCCACGTGGCGCTGCGGATGCCGCGCGAGCGCTCGCTGATCGTCGACGGCGTCGACGTCGTCAGGGAGGTGCACGAGACGCTCGACCGGATGGCCGCCTTCTGCGAGCGGGTGCGGGCGGGAGAGTGGCGGGGCCACACCGGGAAGCAGATCCGCAACGTCGTCAACGTCGGCATCGGCGGCTCCGACCTGGGGCCGGTGATGGCCTACGAGGCGCTGCGCCACTACAGCCGGCGCGAGATGACCTTCCGCTTCGTCTCCAACGTCGACGGCACCGACTTCGCCGAGTCCACGCGCGACCTCGACCCGGAGGAGACGCTCTTCGTCATCTCCTCGAAGACCTTCACGACGCTGGAGACGATGACCAACGCGAGGACCGCGAGGCAATGGAGCCTCGCCGGGCTGGGCGGCGAGCAGGCGGCGGTCGCCCGGCACTTCGTCGCGGTCTCGACCAACGCCGAGGAGGTCTCGGCCTTCGGCATCGACACCGACAACATGTTCGGCTTCTGGGAGTGGGTCGGCGGCCGCTACTCGATGGACTCGGCGATCGGCCTCTCGACGATGCTGGCGATCGGCCCGGCCGGCTTCGCCGAGATGCTGGCCGGCTTCCACGCCATGGACGAGCATTTCCGAGAGGCGCCGGCGGCCGCGAACCTGCCGCTGCTGATGGGGCTGCTGGCGGTCTGGTATGCCGACTTCTTCGGCGCCGAGACCCAGGCGGTCCTGCCCTACGACCAGTACCTGCATCGCTTCCCGGCCTACCTCCAGCAGCTGACGATGGAGTCCAACGGCAAGCACGTCACCCTCGACGGCGCCCGCGTCGACTACGACACCGGGGCGATCTTCTGGGGCGAGCCGGGGACCAACGGCCAGCACAGCTTCTACCAGCTGATCCACCAGGGCACGCGGTTGATCCCCTGCGACTTCATCGGCTTCCTGCACTCCAACAACCCGCTCGGCGACCACCACGATCTGCTGATGTCCAACGTCTTCGCCCAGGGCCAGGCGCTGGCCTTCGGCAGGACCGCCGAGGAGGTGCGGGCGGAGGGCACGCCCGAGGCGGTCGTGCCGCACCGCGTGATGGAGGGCAACCGCCCCTCGAACACGATCCTCGCCGAGCGGCTCGACCCGGCGACGCTGGGCAGCCTCGTCGCGCTCTACGAGCACAGCGTCTTCACCCAGGGCGCGGTCTGGGGCATCGACTCCTTCGACCAGTGGGGCGTCGAGCTCGGCAAGGTGCTGGCCCAGGCGATCATCCCCGAGCTCCAGGC
The DNA here is from genome assembly GCA_050259155.1 of Syntrophothermus sp. Taxonomy (GTDB): domain Bacteria; phylum Actinomycetota; class Thermoleophilia; order Solirubrobacterales; family 70-9; genus VAYN01. The sequence continues at coordinate 4,187 of JBLNAC010000355.1, read as the reverse complement.
CACCGAGGAGCCGGACCTGCGCCACGACAGCTCGACCAACGCGCTGATCCGCCGCTACCGGGACGCCCGCCGGAGGGCGTAGCCTCCGGTGCCCTCGCTCGACCCGCTTCCGCTGGCGGCGTCGGCGTCGAACCTCCTCGCCGCGCGGGAGCAGATGGCGTTCACGCTCGGCTTCCACATCGTCCTCGCCTGCCTCGGGGTGGCGCTGCCGGCGACGATCCTCGTCGCCAACTACCTCGGGCTGCGGCGCGGCGACGGCGACGCCCTCGAGCTCGCCAGGCGCTGGTCGAAGGCGATGGCGGTGACCTTCGCCGTCGGCGCGGTCACCGGTACCGTCCTCACCTTCGAGTTCGGGCTGCTGTGGCCGAGCTTCATGGACCGCTTCGGAGCGGCCTTCGGCGTCGCCTTCGCGATCGAGGGGATCTTCTTCTTCCTCGAGGCGATCTTCCTCGCGATCTACATCTACGGCTGGAAGCGGCTCTCCGGCTGGGCGCACTTCTGGTCGGGCGTGCCGATGGTCGTGACCGGGATCGGCGGCGCCTTCTCGGTCGTCGCCGCCAACTCCTGGATGAACCAGCCGCAGGGCTTCGTCCTCGACGCGGCCGGGAAGGTGACGGAGGTCCAGCCGCTCGAGGTCCTCTTCAACCCGGCCACCGGCTACGAGGTCCCGCACATGATCCTCGCCGCCTACATGGTCGTCGGCTTCCTCGTCGCCTCGATCTACGCGGCCGGGATGCTGAAGGGCCGGCGCGACCGGCTGCACCGGCTGGGGCTGCTGATCCCGCTGACGATCGGCCTGGTCGCGACCCCGTTTCAGCTTCTCGTCGGCGACACCGCGGCCCGCTCCGTCGCCGACAACCAGCCCGCCAAGTTCGCGGCGATGGAGTGCATCCAGGAAACCGGCACCCACCAGACCGAGTACATCGGCGGCGTCTGCACCTCCGAAGGGGTCAAGCTGGCGATCCCGATCCCGAACCTCGACTCCTTCCTGGTCGGCTTCAGCGCCGACACCGAGGTCACCGGGCTGAACGAGATCCCCCCCGACGAACGGCCGCCGGCCAACACGCTGCTGCACCTCTCCTTCGACACGATGGTCGGGATCGGCACGGCGCTGCTCGCGCTCGGGCTCTGGCTCGGGTGGTCATGGTGGAAACGGCGTGACATCCCCGCTACGCCGTGGTTCCTGCGCATCGTCTCGATCTCCGGCGCCGCCGCGGTCCTGGCGCTGTGGTGCGGCTGGATCGTGACCGAGGTCGGCCGCCAGCCGTGGATCGTCCAGGGCTACATGCGAACCGAGGAAGCGGTCACCGACGCCGGCGGGATCTGGTTCGCCTTCGCGCTGGTGGTCGCGGTCTACGCGACGATCGGCACCGTCGCGGTGCTCGTCCTGCGGCGGATGTCGCGGCGCTGGCGGGAGGGCGGGGCTGAGGTGGAGGAGGGCGCGCCCTACGCGCCGCCGGCGCGGGCCGGGGCGCTCGGATCCGGGGGTGGACGTTGAGCCGGGCGGACGCGGCCGCGGCGATCCTCTGGATCGGCGCGACCTTCTACGCGCTCTTCGGCGGCGCCGACTTCGGCGGCGGCCTCTGGGACCTCCTCGCCGGCGGACCCGAGCGCGGCGAGCGGCCGCGGGCGCTGATCCAGCGCTCACTGACCCCGGTCTGGGAGGCGAACCACGTCTGGCTGATCTTCTGCCTGGTCGTCCTCTGGACCGCCTTCCCACCCGCCTTCTACGCGGTGATGACGACGCTGTACGTGCCGCTGGCGCTGGCCGCGCTGGGGATCGTCCTGCGCGGCTCGGGCTTCGCCTTCCGCAAGTCGCTGGAGAGCCTGGGGGCGCGGCGGGCGGCGGGGGCGGCGTTCGCGCTGTCCTCGGTGCTGACGCCCTTCTTCATGGGCGCCGCGGTCGGGGCGATCGCCGCGGGCAACGTGCCCGCCGACGGCTACGGGGACGCCTTCTCCAGCTGGCTGGCGCCGCTGCCGCTGCTGACCGGAGCGATGTTCGTCGCCACCGGCGCCTACCTCGCGGCCGTCTTTCTCGTCGGCGACGCGCGCCGCCTCGGCGAGGCGGACCTCGAGCGCTACTTCGTCCTCCGCGCCCTCGCCGCCGCCGCAGTCGCCGGGCTCGCCGCCGCGGTCGGGCTGCTCGAGCTGCGCGTCGAAGCGCGCTACGTCTTCGACCGGCTCGTCGATCAGGGGCTGCCGCTGGTGATCGTCTCGGCGCTCTGCGGGGTCGCCCTGCTGGTCGCGCTGCTGCGCGGCGGCCGGCGGCCGCTGCGCCCCCTCGCCGCGGGCGCGGTGGTCGCCGTGATCTGGGGCTGGGGGGTGGCCCAGTTCCCCTACCTGCTCCCGACCAGCCTCCGCATCGGCGAAGCGGCGGCGCCCGCCACGACCCTCGACGTGGTCTTCGTCGTCTTCGGCGTCGCCGCGGTCCTCGTCCTGCCCTCGCTCGGGCTGCTTTACGCGCTGAGCCAGCGCGACATGCTCGAGCACGAGGGCTGAGGCCCGCCCGCGACGAGACCCGGCGCCGCCGCGGGCCGCGATCCACTAGCTTCGCGCCCGTGGCGATCGAGGCGGTCCTATTCGACATCGACGGCACCCTCCTGCTGACAGGCGGCGCCGGCGCCGTCGCCTGGCAACGCGCCTTCGCCGAGCTGTGGGGAGTGGAGGCGAACATCGGCGAACACACGCACGCCGGGATGACCGACCCGGAAATCGTCGAGATGGTCTTCGAGGAGGTGATCGGGCGTCCCGGCAGCGACGAGGAGCACGAGCGGGCGATGGCGGGCTACCTCGCGCACCTCGGCGACGCCGTCGCCGAGTCGCGGGGCTATCGGGTGATGCCGGGCGTCGAGCAGACGCTCGGCCGGCTGAGCGGCGAAGGGATCCTGCTCGGCCTAGTCACCGGCAACGTCGAGCCGGCGGCCCGGATCAAGCTCGCGCGCGCGGGCCTCGACCGCTTCTTCGGCTTCGGCGGCTACGGCTCGGACTCTCGCGACCGCACCGAGCTGACCCGGCGCGCCGTGCAGCGGGGAGGGGAGGTGCGGGGCACCCCGCTGCCGCCCGAGGCGACGATCGCGATCGGCGACACGCCGCGCGATATCTGGGCGGGCCACGGCGCCGGGATCCGCGTCGTCGGGGTCGCGACCGGCGCCTACTCGGTCGCCCAGCAGCGGCGGGCGGGCGCCGACTGGGCGATCCCGACCGTCCTGGACGGCCTGCCGGTCTGAGCGCTCAGACGGCCTTGGCGGCCATCAGCTCGGGCTTGACCCGGACCACGTCCCAGACCAGGTGGACCTTCTCGAGGCCGTCGATCACCAGGGCGGAGATGTCGAGCTGGAAGCGGCCGAGGCCGTGGGTGGCCGAGGTCGGGAAGGCGTGATGGCTGTTGTGCCAGGCCTCGCCCAGGGTCGGGATCGCGATCAGGGCCAGGTTGCGCGAGTGGTCCGTCGTCTCGTACTCGCGCTTGCCGAAGACGTGGCACAGGGAGTTGATGCTGTAGGTGAAGTGGTGGAGGACGAAGACGCGGACGAGCCCGCCCCAGAGCAGCCCGGTGACGGCGGCGAAGAGGGTGCCGCCGATCAGCCAGCCGAGCGCGAAGGGGAGGAACAGGCCGAGCGTCGCCCAGAGGAGGAAGGTGCGGTCGACCCAGCTGATCACCGGGTCCTTGAGCAGGTCCGGCGCGAAGCGCTCCTTGTTGCCGCGCTGGGTGTGGATGAAGAGCCAGCCCATGTGGGCGTGGAAGAGGCCCCGCATCGCGCCCCCCCAGCCGTGGCCGTGGTCGACGTGGGGGCTGTGGGGGTCCCCTTCCTGGTCGGAGAAGGTGTGGTGCTTGCGGTGGTCCGCGACCCAGGAGATGACCGGCCCCTCGATCGCCGCCGAGCCGAGGATGCCGAGCAGGCCGTGCAGCCATGAGTAGGTCTTGAAGGCGCGGTGCGTGAGGTGCCGGTGGAAGCCGACGGTGATCCCCAGGCCGGTCAGCAGGTACATGCCGAGGAAGAGGAAGAGGTCGCTCCAGTGCAGCGCCTCGCCCCAGACCTGCCAGGCGGCGAGGCCCAGCGCCAGGAACGGGACCAGCGTCACCAGGCCGGTGATGATCCGGTCGCGCGTCTCGTTCTCGACCGGCTGGATGTCGGAGGGTAGGGGGCCGTGCTTCGGCATGCGGGGGGCCGCCCATAATACGTAATGGC
>JBLNAC010000354.1:0-4437 GCA_050259155.1 Syntrophothermus sp. | reverse complement strand
GACGGCGGCCGCTGGTACCGCCAGCGGGCCTAGCGAGGGCGAGCCCGATGCCGACGCCCCCCTACGTAGAGCTGCACGCGCACTCGGCCTTCTCCTTCCTCGACGGGGCCTCGACGCCGCTGGAGCTGGCCGCCGCAGCCGAGGCCGGCGGCTACACCGCCTTCGCCCTCACCGACCACGACGGCCTCTGGGGCGCGCGCGAGTTCGCCGAGGCATGCCGGGGGCTGGCGGTGCGGGCGATCACGGGGGCGGAGCTGACCGTGCGAGCCCGCGGCCGCCTCGCCCACCTGACCCTCCTGGTCGAAGACGCCACCGGGTACCGCAACCTCTGCCGCCTGCTCACCGCCGCCCACTCCCACACCCGCGACGGGGCGGCGCGGACGGCAGCGCGGCCGTGGGCGACGCCGGAGCAGGTCGAGGCGCACGCCGCGGGCCTCGTCTGCCTCTCCGGCTGCGCCCGCGACGGGGCCCTCGCCGGTGCCTTCGCGCGCGGCGACCGCGCCGGCGGCGAGGAGCTCGCCCGGCGCCTCCTCGCCGCCTTCGGCCGCGACCGCTTCCGGGTCGAGCTGCAGCGTCCCTTCTGGCGTCGCGACCGCGCCCGCAACCGCTGGCTCTCCCTGCTCGCCGAGCGGCTCGAGGTCGCCACGGTCGCCACGGGCGACGTCCACTCCCACGGTGCCCGCCGCGCCTTCCTCCAGGACGCCCTCGTCGCCGTCGGCCGCGGCGAGACCCTGGAGGAGTCCGAGCCCGCTCGCCGCGGCAACCGCAGCTCGGCGCTGGTCTCGCCGCAGCGGATGGCGGCCCGCTTCGCCGAGCACCCCGAGGCGGTCGCGGAGACCGTCCGGCTCGCCGAGCGCCTGCGCTTCGACCTCACCACCGAGCTCGGCTACCGCTACCCGCAGGCGAGCGGCGCCGATCGCACCCTCGCCGAGCTCTGCCGCGCGCGGCTGACGGCGCGCTACGCCGACCGCGCACCCCCGGTCGCGCTCGAGGCCGAGCGGCGCCTCGACGGGGAGCTGGCGATGATCCGCCGCCTCGACCTCTCCGGCTTCTTCCTCCTCCACCACGAGCTGCTCGAGCTGGCACGCGAGGTCGCGGTCGAGGTCCGTGGCCGGGCGTCGGCGCGGGCGGTGCTGCCGCCCGGGCGCGGACGGGGCTCCAGCGTCAGCTCGATCGTCTGCTACCTGACCGGCCTCTCGCACATCGACCCGGTCGAGGCCGGCCTCTTCTCCGGCCGCTTCCTCAACGACGCGGTCGGCGAGTCGATGCCGGACATCGACCTCGACTTCCCGCGCGACATCCGCGAGCGGCTGATCCCGCGCGTGCACGAGGTCTACGGCGCCGACCGCTCGGCGCTCGTCGCCGCCTTCCCGACCTACCGCCCCCGCGGCGCCGTCCGCGACCTCGGCAAGGCGCTCGGCCTGCCGCCGGGCGAGGTCGACCGGGTCGCGAAGACGGTCGGCTTCCACGAGCGCTCGAGCGAGATCGAGCGCGACGTCGTCGCCGCGATCGGCGCCGAGCGCGCCGCCACGCGGCGTTGGCGGGCGCTGCTGTGGCTCTGCGGCGAGGCCCTCGGCCTCCCCCGCCACGCCTCCCAGCACTCGGGCGGGATGGTGATCTCCACCGAGCCGCTGATCGACGTCTGCCCGATCGTCCCGGCGGCGATGACAGGGCGCCAGATCGTCCAGTGGGACAAGGACTCATGCTCAGACGCCGGCCTGCTGAAGATCGACCTGCTCGGCCTGGGGATGCTCTCCGCCGTCGAGCGCTGCGTCGACGAGCTGGCCGAGACCCGCGGCGAGCGGCTCGACCTGTCGCGCATCCCCTACGACGACGAGCAGACCTTCGAAGCGATCCGGGCGGCGGAGACGACCGGGGTCTTCCAGATCGAGAGCCGGGCGCAGATGCAGATGCTGCCGCGCACCCGGCCGCGGAACATCGACGACCTCACGGTGCAGGTGGCCCTGGTACGGCCCGGGCCGATCCAGGGGGGCGCCGTCCACCCCTACATCGAGCGCCGCCGGCGGCGCCGCGAGGACCCGGCCTACGAGGTCCCCTACGAGCACGAGTCGCTGCGGCCGGTCCTCGCCGAGACGCTGGGGACGATCGTCTATCAGGAGCAGGTGCTGGAGGTGGCGATCGCCTTCGCCGACTTCACCGCGGCCGAGGCCGAGAGCCTGCGGCGGGCGATGAGCCGCAAGCGGTCGCAGCAGGCGATCGACCGCCATCACCGGCGCTTCATCGCCGGCGCCGCCGCCAAGCACGGCGCCTCGCCGGAGCTGGCGCAGCGGATCTGGGAGAAGATCCAGGGCTTCTCCGGCTTCGGCTTTCCCAAGGCGCACTCGGCCGCCTTCGGGCTGCTCGCCTACCAGTCGGCCTGGCTGCGGGTCCATCGCGGCCCCGAGTTCCTGTGCGCCCTGCTGAACGAGCAGCCGATGGGCTTCTATCCCCCCGACTCGCTCGTCCACGAGGCCCAGCGCCGCGGCATCCGCGTCGCCCCGCCGGACGCCAACCGCAGCCGTGTCCTCTGCCACGTCGAATCGCCGCTCCGCGACCCCTCGGTGCGCGGCGGGATGGTGGTGAGGATCGGGCTCGGGTACGTGAAGGGGGTGCGCGCGGACGAGATGGAGGCGCTGGTCGCCGAGCGCCAGCGCGGCGGTCCCTACCGGGGCATCGCCGAGCTCGCCTCACGCGCGGGAGCGGGGCTGGCGAGCCTCGAACGCCTGGCCTGGGCGGGCGCCCTCGATCGGATCCCGGCCGGCAACGAGGCCGATCGGCGGGCGGCGCTGTGGCGGGTCGGAGTCAGCGGTCGCGGCCAGGCCGGCGCCGGCGGCACCCAGCTGGCGCTGCCGCTGGAGCCTCCCGCTCCGCCCGAGCTGGACCCGCTCGGCGAGTGGGAGGAGCTGATCGCCGACTACCGCTCGACCGGGGTCGCGCTCGGCCCGCACCCGCTGGCGCTGCTGCGTCCCTCCCTCGACCCGGCGATCAGCCGCAGCACCGACCTGGAGCGAATCGAGGACGGGGCCGAGGTCCAGGTCGCCGGCATCGTCGTCGCCCGCCAGCGGCCGGAGACCGCGCGCGGGATCGTCTTCATGCTGTTCGAGGACGAGCGCGGCGTCGTCAATCTCGTCGTCCCGAAGCGGGTCTACGAGCGGCACCGGGCGCTGGTCCGCAGCGCCCCCCTGCTCGCAGCCCGCGGCCGCCTCGAGCGCCGCGAAGGGGTGGTCAACGTCCTCGTCGGGGCCGTCTGGGCGCTGGAGCCGGCTGACGCGCCCCCGCCCGCCCCCGCACGTTCCCGGCGGGCAGAACCGCCGCCGGGCTCCGGGGCCCTGCGTCGCGAGCGGCGCCGACTCGCCGTCGCCGAGCTGCGGGCCGTCGCCCCCGCCGGCCACAGCTTCGGCCGGCGCGGACGCTGAGGGAGGCGGCTATTCGGCGACGCGCAGCGCGATCTTGCCGCCGCCGTGGCTCGATTCGGCCAGGCGGTGGGCCTCGGCCGCCTGCTCGAGGTCGAGGACGCGGTCGACGCGGACCTCGAGCCGCCCGGCCTCGATCAGGTCGCTGATCCCGGCCAGGCCCACCGGGTCGGGCTCGACCAGGAACCCGGTCGCGCGCATGTTGCGCCGCCCCGCCTCCTCCAGGAGCTCGGGGGCGACGCCGCTCGGGACCGCGACCAGCATCCCGCCGGGACGCAGCACGTCCAGCGAGGCCTCGCGGTGGGCGCCGTGGCAGTCGATCACCGCGTCGAGGTCGGACAGCTGCGCGACGAAGTCTTCGTCGCGGTAGTCGATCGTCCGCTCGACGCCGAGCTCGGCGAGCCATCCGGCCTGCTCGCGGCGGGCGGTCGCGAAGACCCGCGCCCCGCGCGCGGCCGCGATCTGCACCGCGAGGTGGCCGACGCCGCCGGCGGCCCCGTGGACGAGGACGTCGTCGCCCTCCTGGACCCGGACCGTGTCGACGACCACCTGCCAGGCGGTCAGCGCCGCCAGCGGGAGCGCCCCGGCCTCGGTCGTCGAGAGCGCGTGGGGCTTGGGGGCGAAGTGGCGTGAGGGCGCGGTGACGTACTCGGCGTAGGCGCCGGCCTGGCGCGGGAACCACGGCATTCCGAAGACCTCGTCGCCGACCGTGAAGCGGGTCACGCCCGGGGCGATCTCGGTGACGACTCCGGCGACGTCCCAGCCGAGGCAGATCGGCGGCTCGCCCAGGACCCGCGCCATGCCGCGGCCCATCCGCGTCTTGAAGTCGACCGGGTTGACGCCGGCCACCTCGACCCGCACCTGGACCTCGGTCAGGGTCGGCCGCGGCCGCGGGACCCGCTCGACGGCGAGCACCTCGGGACCGCCGAACTCGCGCAGCAGCACCGCGCGCATAGTCTCGGAGTCGGCGCGTGAGGCGGCCATCGGCGCCGATCATAGGCCGACCGGCCCCGCTGGCTATCCT
>JBLNAC010000353.1:0-4639 GCA_050259155.1 Syntrophothermus sp. | reverse complement strand
GTCTGGGCTCCCGAGCTGTTCCGCAGCGCGATCACCCAGGCCGCCTACCTGGCGGCGAAGACCGAGCGGATCGGGATCGGCACCGGAATCGCCTGGGCCTTCACATGCAGCCCGTTCATCGCCGCGATCTCCGCCCTCGACGTCGACGAGAGGTCGGGCGGGCGATTCCGCCTCGGGCTCGGGGCGGGGGTCCGCGGGCGCGCCGACTAGCTTCGAGGGCTCCCTACTACGACCTCGACATCGCCGACGGCCTGATCGGCCACCCGATCCATGTGGGCGTTCCCCCCCCTCTTTAAGGCTGCGGGAGGCTACGGATGTAGCGGTGCGCCCAGTTAACGACGCTAGACGGCGGCTTGCGGAAGTCGTCGCAAGGAATGCAGATAGCTGAATGGAGAAAAGATGCGGCTGGTCGGTAGCGGTAGCGTGAAGCGCGTAGCGGTGGGACTGCTGCTGCTAGGAGTCTTTGGGCTGGCTAGTGCCGGACCAGCCGCCGCCATCAGTGAACCCACGCTTATTTCGCCGCCGACGATTTCTGGTGTCGCCCAGGTTGGGAAGGTGTTGACGACCACCGATTCTGTCTGGGGCGTTGAAGGTTTTCGAACTGCCCCCAACAGTCGCGTCTGGGATCGCTGCACCGGCCCCTCGGTGAGCGACTGCGAAGCCATCATGAACAACGGCAACTATGAGGACTTGACTTCCTATACGGTCACACCCGCTGATCTTGGAGCGATGATCCGTGTATGGAACGGCCTCAACATCTTCGAATGGCGGATGCAGGTGTGGTCTAATCCGACTGCTGTCGTCACCAACGCACCGCCGCCGCCGACCGGCAACAAGCCATCGAATACCGCGTTGCCAAAGATCAAGGGTCGAGCCGAGGTTGGCATCAAGTTGACGGTGAGCCACGGATCGTGGTCGGGCAGCACCCCCATCAGCTACAAGTACCAATGGAAGCACTGCAACGCAAAGGGTAAGAACTGCAAGGCGATCAAGGGCGCGACCAAGAGTTCCTTCACTCCCGGCAGGAAGTACATCGGAACGCGTCTAAAGGTTGCGGTTACCGCCAGGAATTCCGTTGGCAAGACAACTGCCACCAGCAAGGCGAGCGAGGTCATCAGCGCCTAGCCGCTGGACCAGCGCAATCCACCACCTGCGCTGGATCGACGAGGTCGTCGTCGACGCCTTCGAGACGTACTGCGCGGCCGGACCGCTGGACAAGGTCCGGCTGCGCGTCGAGGAGACCGCCGAGCGCGCCGACGGTCTCTCCCTCACCCCCTCGACGTACATCATCTCGCCGGAGGAGCTGAGCGAGTTCCAGAACCGGATCATCGACGCCTTCCGCCCGGAGGCCTGAGGCTTGGCGGCCGCGGGAGACGCCTACGAGTTCGACGCCCAGCTCTGCCTCTATCCCGGCGAGGCCGGCTGGCACTTCGTGACCCTGCCTCCGAACCTCTCCGACGAGGCGCGTAGTGGCGACGGGGTCCAGGACGGCGACCGGGTCGAGCTCCGCGTCGCCCTCGCGGCGCCGGGGGCATGACCGCCGCGGAGGGCAGCCGCGAGCTGGAGGTGCTCGCGCGCGTGCGCGCGATCCCGGCGGGTTTCGTCCGCACCTACGGCGACGTCTCGCCGGGCGCGCCCCGGTTCGCGGGCTCGGTCCTCTTCGCGGCCGACGAGCCGGGGCTTCCCTGGTGGCGGGTCGTCCGCGCCGACGGCTCGCTTGCGAAGGGGCGGCGCCAGCGCGCCCTCCTCGTCGCCGAGGGCGTCCCCTTCCGGGGCCGGCGGGTCGACATGCCGCGCGCCCGGGCCCCCGGCTGACGGTGGGCCGCTCAGCCCCTGCGCATCTCGCGCTGGACGTCCTCCTCGGTGATGTGGTTGCTGGGCCCGTAGGCCTTCCAGCCCTGGACGACCAGCGCGATCGCCACTCCGAGGATCACCCAGGCGGGCCAGAAGTAGCCGCCGCCGCTGAGGGCCCAGATCAGGACGGTGACGATCACGGCGAGCGCGCCGCCGCCGGCGAGGCCCTTGAAATCCTGCTTCAGCCGCAGGCGCTGGATCGCCAGTTCGCGGGCGTTCTCCTCGCCCTTGATGTCCTGATCGGGTGCCATCGGCGTGTCGGTCATGCCCGGATCGTAGCGGCGGCGCCGACCGCCGACGGCACCCTCCCGCCGGCTCTAGGGGCAGATCACGATCAGGTGGAAGTCGGCGTCCTCGTTGGCGCCGTTCTTGTCCCTCGTGTGCACCTCGATGCCGTTTGCGTTGACCGGCGAGACGTTGGTCTGCGCGTAGCCGGCGTTGGGCGTGTTGGTGCCGGCGTTGTTGCGGCCGGCGACATCGGCGCAGCCCGAGACGTTGACCGGGAAGACGACCGTGACGGCGCCGCCTGACTCGGTCGCGGTGATCCCGGCGTCGCTGGCGCGGGCAAGCGTCGCATTGGTGCCGCCGCTGGGGTTGTCGACCACCGCCCAATAGGTGTGGGCGGCACGCCGGGCCGCCGGCACGATCCCGAGCTTGCTGGTGTTGATCTGGTAGCCGGTCAGCGTCTTGTGCTTCAGCTTGCCGCCGCCGATCGTCTGCTTCTTGATCGCGCCGCCGTTGATCGTCTGCGCCGCGTAGGCGGTGCCGCCGAGGGCGACGACGAGGGCGATCACGGCGACGACCATCGCCGGCGACGGACGGCGCCTGAGCCTGCTGCTCATTCTGGACTCCCTTCCAATAGATGGCTGAGATCTGGCAACCCGCCGCGGGGCGAGGCGCTGCGGTACGGCTACCCGGGAAGCCCGGCGGCGAAGCGCTGGAAGGCCTCCAGGTCGGTGACGGCGGGGCCGTGCCCGGGGAGGATCAGCGACGGCCCCAGCGCCGCGAGCCTGCGGATCGAGCGCCGATTCTCGGCCGGATCGGGGCTGAGCGCGGCCGGCGGCTCGTCGAGCCTCGTGCGCAGCGAGAGATAGCCGATGTTGCGGATCACGTCGCCGCAGATCGCGACCCCGTCGCGCTCGCGGAAGAAGATCACCTCGCCGGGAGAGTGGCCCGGCGCGTGGACGACGCGAAAGCCGGCGACCTCGTCACCCTCGCGCAGGACCCGGTCGACCCGGCGGGGCGGTCCCTGCCAGAGGCGCGCGAAGAAGCGCGCGATCGGCGCCGACGTCGCCGCCAAGGTCCGCCGCCCCTCCATCGCGTCGACGTCGGCCTCGTGGCAGGCGAGCGGGATGCCGCGCCGGTCGCAGACGTCCCGCGCGCATCCCTGGTGGTCGGGATGAGCGTGGGTGAGCGCCACCATCGAGAGCTCGACTCCCGCCGTCTGCCGCTCGATCCGCCGTGCGTCCCAGCGCCGGCCGGCGTCGATCAGCACGTCCTCGGCCAGATAGACGTTGATCAGCGGCCGCGGCAGCTCGTCGAGGCGCCAGACGCCGGGAGCCATGTGCCTCATCGCCAGGCCCCTGCTAGTGCGGGATGCCCAGGGTCCCGCGCGGGTCGCCGCTGTGCTCGGCGAGGTCCTCGAGCCGAGCGATCTTGCGTTCGCCTTCGATCCGCGCCGGGTGCCCGGCCGGCAGCGGCTCGATCAGCCGCCGGATCCGGTTGCGGACCTGGAGGGCGAAGTGCGGTGTCGAGGCGCCGGCGAGGGCGCGGATGTCCTCGGGCGTGATCTCCTCGGCCCGGCCGAGCAGCCGCGGGCTCTCGGTCTCGCTCATTCGCTGCCGCCGATCTTGGCCAGCTCGGCCAGCTCGTCGACTTCCGCCTGCTGGTTCACGTCGATCGCCTCCTGGTCGCCGATCACCCACACGTGGTTGTAGAAGGCGCGGGTCGGGTTGTCGGTGTAGCCGGGCTTCACGTCGAGGAAGTAGCTGCGAACTTCGGCCGGGAGCTTAGTGGCGCCGTCGGTGAGCAGCAACGGACCCCAGGTTCCCGAGCCTGAGAGCGCGGCGGCGGCCGCCGCGTCCAGCGGCGCGTCGCTGCGGGCGAGGACGAAGCCGTGGCCGGGGTCGTTGACGTTCCAGCCGAAGCTGCCGTCGTGGTAGCGGGCGAGGGCGAGGGCGTTGGCGACGGCGTCGGCGCCGGCGACCCGCTTCACCCGCTTCGAGATCCCTTCGATCGCGCTCAGGACCTTGTCGGAGATCGCGGAGGCGGGCCCGAGGACGTAGACGGGGACGTCCGCGTGTTCGCGCAGGACGGCGGCGGTCGGCGGCGGGAGGCGGTCGGGCCCGGCGAACAGGACGGGGTCTGCGGACCGGGCTGCCCAGGCGGCCGCCGGCGCCGCCAGGTCGGGGCGGGAGGCGGGCGCGACGACGATGTGCCGCGGAGGCGCGGCGGAAAGCCGGTCGCGCAGGCGGGCGATCGCGGCCCCCTCCTGGGCCGGCGAGCCGGCCGGGACCCGGGTCGCGGCGAGGCCTTCGGGGACGCTGACGGCGCCGATCGCGAGCACAGCCGCGCCGCCGCTTTGCCGGTCGCCGCTCGGCCGCAGCGCTTCGAGAGCTTCGGCGGTGGTGTCGGGGACCCCGTCGGAGGCGGAGAAGAGGAGCGGCGCCCGCACCGGTTCGGCCATCAGCACTCCGGCGGCGAGGGCGCCGGCCCAGTCCCTTTCCGCGGCGAGCGCCACCGCCCCCGGCCGCTGCGAGGGGGTCGTCGACGGATAGACCGCCAG
>JBLNAC010000352.1:0-8166 GCA_050259155.1 Syntrophothermus sp. | reverse complement strand
TGAAGTCGCTCATGCGGACGATGACCGGATCCGGATGGCGCGCCGCGGCGATGCGGGCTATGCCTTCGGCGAGCAGCTCGACGAAATACTCGCCGCGATCCTCGTAGCCCGCGGTCAGCTCCTCGATCTGCCGCCGCTCGCCCTCGTCCTCGACCTCGTCGAGGCGGACCAGTGCCATCGGGTGGACCTTGACGTGGTTGTCGACGATGAACTCCATCCGTGCCAGCCCGACGCCGCCGGCCGGCAGCCGCCACCAGCGGAACGCGGCGGCCGGGTCGGCGAGGTTGAGCATGACGTCGGTCCGGGTCTCGGGCAGGCCCTCGAGATCGGCCTCGTTCTCGTCCCAGGCCAGCAGCCCGTCGTAGAGGAAGCCCTCGTCGCCCTCTGCGCAGGAGACGGTGACCGCCTGGCCGTCCTCGACCTTCTCGGTCACGTTGACGGCGCCGACGATCGCGGGGAGCCCGAGCTCGCGGCTGACGATCGCCGCGTGCGAGGTGCGGCCGCCGTGTTCGGTAACGATCGCGGCCGCCCGCTTCATCACCGGGACCCAGTCGGGGTCGGTGATCTCGGTGACCAGCACGGCGCCGTCCTCGAAGCGGTCGATTTCCTCGGGGCCGTGAAGCCGCAGGGCGGGGCCGGCGGCGATCGCGTCGCCGATCGCGAGCCCTTCCGCCACCACCGGGCCTTTCTCCCGCAGCTCGTAGGTCTTCAGCGCCAGGGCCTCGCGGCGCGCCTGCACGGTCTCGGGCCGGGCTTGGACGATGAACAGCTCGCCGGTCTCCCCGTCCTTGGCCCACTCGATGTCCATCGGCTTGCCGTAGTGGCGCTCGATCGTCACCGCCCAGCGCGCCAGCCCCAGCACCTCGTCGTCGTCGAGCACCATCGCGGAGCGCTCGTCCTCGCTGGTCGCGACGTCGATCGTGCCCGCGCCCCCGTCCTCCGCGTAGATCACCTTCATCTCCTTGCGGCCGCGCCGGCGCGAGAGGATCGGCGCCAGGTCCTCCTGGTCGAGCAGCGGCTTGAAGACGACGTAGGCGTCGGGATCGACGCTGCCGCTGACCACCGCCTCGCCCAGCCCCCAGCTGGCGTCGAGCACGACGGTGCGGGGGAAGCCCGTCTCGGTGTCGATCGAGAACATCGTCCCGGCGCCGGCGAGGTCGGACCGCACCATCCGCTGGATCCCGACCGAGAGCGCGACGCCCATGTGGTCGAAGCCGTTGTTCTCGCGGTAGGTGATGGCGCGGTCGGTGAACAGCGAGGCGACGCAGCGGCGGCACGAGTCGAGCAGCTCGTCGACTCCCTTCACGTTCAGGAACGTCTCCTGCTGGCCGGCGAAGCTCGCCTCCGGCAGATCCTCCGCGGTGGCGCTCGAGCGCACCGCGACGTCGGGCCGCTCGACCCCGAGCCGCTCGGCGAGCCCGCGGTAGGCATCGGTGATCGCGTCGCGCAGCTCGGCTGGGAACTCGGCCCCCAGGATCAGCTCGCGGATCGACCCACCCACCTCGGCGAGCTGGCTCTCGCCGGAGTGTAGGCGCGCGATCTGCTCGCCGATCCGCTCGCGCAGCTGGTTGGCGTCGAGGAATGCCCAGTAGGCGTCGGCCGTCGTCGCGAATCCCTCCGGGACGCGGATCCCGGCGTCGCCGAGACGGCCGATCATCTCGCCGAGGGAGGCGTTCTTGCCCCCCACCAGGCCGGTGTCCCCGGAGCCCATCTCCGCCAGGTCGATCACATACCGCTTGCTCATGAGTCTCCCCTCAGTCCTGTTTGCGCGCTAAGACCAGGAGAGTCTGGGCGGTGGGAGGGGTTCCCGCATCGGTGCCTTCCCCGAGGTCCGGTTCGGCTTATCCCCGATGGCGGCGCACCGAGGCGCTCGCGGCCGCCCGGCCCAGCCCCGCGGCGATCAGCGGGCCGCCGGCGTCGGCCTCGCGGGAGCCGGGGACCCCAGTGTCGACTCGCGCTCGATCAGGCGGGTCGGGACCGTGCGGTGCCGGCGCTCGACCTCGACTCCCTCGAGGAGGTCGATCAGCAGGTCCACCGCCTCGCGTCCGATCAGCTCGGGGTTCAGACCCAGGGTGGTCAGCGGCGGCCGCGCCGCCTGCGCGGCGACCGAGTCGGTGCAGGCCGCGACCCGGAGCCGATCGGGCACCTCGACCCCGCGGGCGTTCGCCGCAAGCAGGACCCCGATCGCGATCCGGTCGAGCGCCGCGTAGATCGCGTCGGGCGGGGAGGGCGAGTCGAGCAGCTCCGTGGCGGCCTCGAACCCGCCCGCCTCGGTCACCGTCGGCGCGGTCGCCACCACCGGCTCGAAGCCGTTCTCCTCGCACCACGTCGAGTACCCCTCGCGGACGTCGACGACGTAGGAGGCGAACGAGCGGGGCGCGATCAGGGCGACGCGCCGGGCGCCGACCGCGGCCAGGTGGTCGAGCACGCCGCGCACGCCGGCGACGTGGTCGTTGTCGACCCAGTAGCCGTCCTCGCCACCGTCGAGGACGCGTCCGGTCGTCACGATCGGGACGCCCTGCGCCCGCAGGTAGGCGACCGACCTGTCGCCCGGAACCGGGTCGACGACGATCGCGCCGTCGGCCGGGATCTTGTGGAGCGTCCCCTCGACGTCGGCCGCCGGGGCGATGGCGAGCGCGTAGCGGCGGTCGAGCGCGGCGACGGTCGCGTGGCGGATGAGGCTGGCGAAGTAGTCGAAGTCGCCGAGCTGAAAGGCCAGGTCCTCGACCTGGGAGACGGCGAGCGCCAGCAGCCCGCTGCTGCCGCCGGCGAGGTTGCGCGCGTTGACGTTGGGGCGGTATTCGAGCTGGCGCGCGACCTCCCGGACGCGCTCCCGGGTCGCCTCGGGCAGCCGCCCCTTGCCGCTGAGGGCGTGCGAGACGGTGGTGATCGAGACGCCGGCGGCCGCGGCCACCTCCTTGATCCCGATTCGCTCGCCCATGGTCGGGGGAAAGTTACTAGCTGGACCTTGACATGCAAAAGCGCTTATGCATAGTGTTGCTCTAGTTGCAAAAACGCTTTGTCAGTTGGGAGCTGGCGAGCCCGGAGCAGAGGAGGGAAGCGCGTGACCTCGGACACCCCTGACCGAACGATGTGGAGCAGCCTCCTGCACACGGGCCTGGCCGGATCGTTCATGAGCTTTCCCCACGTCCCCGCCGAGGCCGAGGCGCTGCGCGAGGCCGGCGCCGGGGCGGCCATCTACGGCATCCCGTTCGACTCCACCTCGATCAGCCGGACCGGCGCCAACTACGGGCCCCGCGGCATGCGCGAGGTGTCCTGCCAGTTCCTGACCTACAACGCCACCCTCGACTTCGACCTCGCCGACGCCCTCTCCCCCGTCGACTGCGGCGACTGCGACCTCGCCCTGGCGAACCCGGCGGTCACCTTCGAGCGGGCGAAGGCCGACATCCTCGAGATCATGCGCGCCGGGGCGCTGCCGGTGACGCTCGGCGGCGACCACTCGGTGACGATCCCGGCTGCCTGGGCCGCGGTCGAGCACGCGTCCAACCCCGGCTTCGTACTGATCGACACCCACCTCGACACGGCGCCCGACGTGGGCGGCGAGGAGCTCAACCACTGCTGCCCGGTCTCCCGCGCCGTCGACGCCGGCTTCGATCCGGAGCGGATGGTCCTGATTGGCATGTCGGGATGGATGAACCCGAAGACGGAGCTCCAGTACTGCCGCGACAGGGGGATCCGCGTCATCTGGCTCGAGGAGATCTGGGAGAAGGGCGCCGCCTGGGCGGTGGAGCAGGCGTCCTCGGTGGTGCGCGACGGCACCGACGGCGTCTACCTCAGCTTCGACATCGACTCGCTCGACTCCGCGCACGGGGCGGCGACCTGCTGCCCGACGCCAGGCGGGCTGACCAGCCGCGAGGCGATCGAGCTGGTCCGCGGGATCGCCGCCGGCGGCCTCCTCGGCGTCGACGTGGTCGAGGTCGCCCCCAGCCTCGAGGCGACCCCCGCCACCGCGCTGATGGGGGTGCGGATGGCCGTCGAGGCGATGGCCTTCCACGCCGGGGCGAGCCTCTGACGATGCGGGCACTGCTGGCGCAGCTGACCCCGGCGCCCGGCGACCCGCCGCGCAACGCCGCGGCGGCGGCCGCCGTGCTGCGCGCCCACCGGGACGCCGACCTGGCCCTCTTCCCGGAGCTGTTCCTGAGCGGCTACCGGCTGGCGGATCTGGAGGAGGTCGCCTCCGACCCCGAGGGCCCGGAGCTGCGGGCCGTGGCCGACGCCTGCCGCGAGGCGGAGACCGCAGCCATCATCGGCTTCGTCGAGCACTCGCCTTCGGGCTTCCGCAACGCGGTCGCCTGCATCGACGAGAGCGGCAGCCTGGTCGCGACCTACCGCAAGGCGTACCTCTTCGGCGACGAGGCGGACGTCTTCACCGCCGGCGAATGGCTCGTGGTCGTCGAGCTGGCGGGCCGGATGGTCGCCCCGCTGATCTGCCTCGACGTCGAGTTCCCCGAGCTGGCGCGGGCGGCGGCGCTGGCCGGGGCCGACCTCCTCGCCACCAGCGCGGCCAACATGGAGCCCTTCGAGCACGACCATCTGATCCACACGACCGCGAGGGCGCTCGAGAACAGGATCCCCCACCTCTACGTCAACCGCGGCGGAGAGGAGTCGGGGATGCGCTTCGTCGGCGCCAGCCGCAGCGTCGACTCGAGCGGCGCCGTCGTCGCCGAAGCCGCCGGCGAGCGCGACGAGGTCGTGCTGGTCGACGTCGGCGCGGCCGGCAGCGACGACCCGCGCGTCGACTACCTGTCCTTCCAGCCAACCCGACTGCCAGTCGAAGTGCATTCCAGGAGTCAATCCGGAGGAGGAACCAGATGAGCGCAGTGGATACGGGCGGGGGAGCGGCCTCGCCGCAGCTGTTCACGAGGAAGGCGACCGGGCTGGTCCGCGAAGGCCGGACGGTCGACGCACTCTTCTACAACGTGATGTGGTCGAGCGTCGCCCTGACGTTCGCCTTCTTCTGGCTCCTCTACTCCTTCTACTACAACGGCTCCAACGCGATCCTCGCCTTCCTGATCGCCGCCGCCCTCGGCCTCCCGGGAGCTTTCCTCTACGCGATGCTGACGCAGATCATGCCCCGCACCGGGGGCGACTACGTCTTCAACAGCCGCGCCCTGCACCCGGCCGTCGGCTTCGCGGCGAACGCCAGCTACTGCTTCTGGCTGGCCGTCGTGTACGGCGTCTACACGACCTACTTCGCCACCTACGGGATCGGCGCCTTCGGCAACATGATGGCCGGCTACACCGGCTCCGGCGGGTGGCTCTCGTTCGGCGAATGGTTCTCCACCGAAGCGGGCCTCTTCATCACCGGCACGGTCGCGCTCCTGATCTCGGCGGCGATCTTCGTGATCGGCGGCGTGCGGCTGTTCTTCAAGCTGCAGGTCGGGGCCTTCGTCCTCTACATGCTCGGCGCCTTCCTGCTGCCGATGCTGATCGGCATCTTCACCTCCGAATCCGGCTTCATCTCGCAGTTCAACCACTACACCGCCAACCTGGGCGTCAGCGACGGGTTCAAGGCGATGCAGGCCTCGGCCGCCGAAGCGGGCTACGCGCCGTCCGGGTTCGAATTCGAAGCCACGCTGAAATCGGTCTCGGTCTTCTGGTTCATCTTCGGCTTCATCTACTCGAGCAACTACTTCGCCGGCGAGATCAGGCTGAAGAAGCGGACCCACATGCTCTCGATCCCGGGCGCGGTCGCGGTCGCCATCACCGCGCTGCTGATCCTCACCCCGCTCTTCACCCACGTCGTCGGCTACTCGACGAACGGGGCGTTCGGCTTCGCCGAACCGTCCTCGTACGGGTTCGTCAACTACCCCGCCTACCCCGAGCTGATGGCGATCGCGTCCGGCAGCGCCGTCTGGGGCACGATCATCCTCATCGGCTTCAGCGTCGGCCTGCTGATCTGGCTGCCGCAGACGATGCTGCTCGTCAGCCGCAGCATGTTCGCCTGGTCCTTCGACCGGATCATGCCCCAGCGCCTCTCCTACGTCGAGCCGCGGTCCCACTCGCCCGTCTTCGCGATCGGGATCGTGACCGTCCTGGCGATCGCGAGCACCGCGATCTACGCGTTCACCGAATGGTTCTCGACGCTGTCCGTGCTGCTCGGCCTCTCGACCACGCTGATCTTCACGGCGCTGTCGGGGCTCGTGCTGCCGTTCACGCAGCGGGCGATGGTCGAGAGCTCCCCCTACAATCGCCGGATCGCCGGCATCCCGCTGATCAGCCTGGTGGGGGCGCTCTCCCTGGTCGGCTTCTCGGGCGCGATCGCGATCCTGCTCTGGGACGAAGGGTCAGGCGCGAGCCTCGCCGCCAACCCGGGCAAGCTCGAGCTCGCGGCGCTCGTCTACGTCGTCGCGATCGCCGTGTACTTCATCTCGCGGACGATCCGGCGCTCCCAGGGCATCGACATCGAACTCGCGCACAAGGAACTGCCGCCGGAGTGAGATGGCGCTCTTCGGCAGAAAGCGCGGCGGCGGCGAGCGGCTGAGGCTGTACTACGCGTCCGACATCCACGGCACCGAGGTGCTGTGGCGGAAGTTCCTGCGCGCGCCCGAGGTCTACAAGGCCCGCGTCCTGGTGATGGGGGGTGACCTGACCGGCAAGGCGGTCATCCCCCTCGTCGAAGAGGGCCCCGAGCACCGGGTCGCCCACCTCTTCGGCGAGCGGGTCGACGTCCACGGGGAGCATGAGATCGCGGGGCTGCAGGACAGGGTCAGGGCAAATGGCATGTACCCCCACCTGATGACCCGGCCCGAGGTCGACCGGATCGCCTCGCTGGGCGAGGATGAGCGCGAAGCCTGGTTCGAGGAAGTGATGCTGGAGACGTTCCGGCGCTGGCTCGAGCTCGCGCCCGAGAGGCTCACCGATCCAGACGTTCGCTGCTTCGTGATGCCGGGCAACGACGACCCGCCGGGGGTAGACGAGGCGATCGAGGAGGCGAGCCGCATCGAGGCATGCGACGACCGCGTCGTCGAGTTCGACGGCTACACGATGCTCTCGCTGGGGTACTCGAACCGGACCCCGTTCGACTCGCCGCGCGAGCTCGAGGAGGAGGAGCTGGAGGCCCGCATCGAGGGCCTGGCGGCGGAGGTCGAGGACATGAGCCGGTGCATCTTCAACCTGCACGTGCCGCCCTACGACTCCGGGCTCGACATGGCGCCCGAGCTCGACGAGAATCTGACCGTGGTCACCGTCGCCGGCCAGCCGAGCATGGCCCCCTGCGGCTCGCGTGCCGTCCGCAGCGCGATCGAGCGGCACCAGCCGCTGCTCTCGCTCCACGGGCACGTGCACGAGTCGCGGGCGGCGGCGAAGATCGGCCCGACCCTCTGCATAAACCCCGGGAGCGATTACCACACCGGCCGCATATCGGGCTGCCTCGTCCACCTCGACGGGGACCGCGCCAACTACCAGTTCGTCGTGGGCTGACCCGGTGGAGGCCATCCGTCCGGTAGAGCGCGACCTGGAAGCCGAGGCCGCCCGCCTGCTCGAGGTGATCGACGCGCGCGGGATATCCGCGCGGCTGATCGGCGGCATGGCGATCCGGATGCTCGCCGGGCCGCGCCTGCACCCCACCTTCGTCCGCGAGATAGCCGACCTCGACTTCATCGTCGACCGCGGGTCGAGCCGCGAGCTCTCCCGGGCCCTGGTCGAGGCGGGCTACGCCGCCGACGAGCAGTTCAACGCCCTCAACGGCGCTCGGCGGATGCTCTTCTGGGACCCGGAGCACGGCCGCCAGATCGACGTCTTCGTCGGCAGCTTCGAGATGTGCCACTCGCTGCCGCTGACCGAACAGCTGGACGTCCGCCCCCACACCCTGCCGGCCGCGGACCTGCTGATGACCAAGCTCCAGATCGTCGAGCTGAACGAGAAGGACCGCCACGACGCCTTCGCGATCCTCCACGCCCATGACCTGCACGAGGCGGACCTTGATCCGGCCGGCGTCGATGCCATCAACCTCACCCGGATCGTCTCCCTCACCTCGCAGGACTGGGGATTGCAGCGGACCTTCGAGCTCAACCTCGGCCGCCTCGAGGCGAGCGCCCCGGAGCTGCCGGTCGCCCCCGAGGAGCGCGCCGCGATCGAGGGCCGCATCAACCGCCTCGCCGAGGAGATCGAGCAGGCCCCGAAGTCGCGCAAGTGGAAGCTGCG
>JBLNAC010000351.1:0-8942 GCA_050259155.1 Syntrophothermus sp. | reverse complement strand
TGGACGCTGCCGGGCAACGTCGCGGTCGCGGTCGCGCCCGACGTCGTTTACGCGAAGGCCAGGGTCGACGGGGAGATCCTGATCCTCGCCGAGGCGCTGGTCGAGCGGGTGCTCGGCGAGGTGGAGATCGTCGACCGCTTCGCAGGCGCCGAGCTGGTCGGCGCGGGCTACGAAGGCCCGCTGTTCGACCTTGAGGACGGCGGCCCGGGCGGCGGCGAGGACGCGCCGCCCTTCCGGGTCCTCGCCGGCGAGTTCGTCACCACCGACGACGGCACCGGCCTGGTCCACATCGCCCCGGCCTTCGGCGAGGACGACTACGCCGCCGCGGCGGCCGCGGGCATCTTCGACCCGACCGCCGCCGCCACGCTCTACAACCCGGTCCTGCCCGACGGCACCTTCGACCGGCAGGTGCGCGGCTTCGCCGGCCGCTTCGTCAAGGACCCGGACGTGACGCGGGAGCTGATCGCCGACCTCGAGCGCCGCGGGCTGCTCTTCCGCGAGCAGGTCTACGAGCACGCCTACCCGCACTGCTGGCGCTGCGGCACGCCGCTCCTCTACTACGCCACGACCAGCTGGTACGTGGCGACCTCGCAGGCGCGCGAGGAGCTGCTCGCCAACAACGAGACCATCGGCTGGCACCCGGAGCACGTCAAGCACGGCCGCTTCGGGAGGTGGCTGGAGAACAACGTCGACTGGGCGCTGTCGCGCAACCGCTACTGGGGGACGCCGCTGCCGATCTGGCGCTGCCGCGACCGCGAGTGCGGCGAGCTCGCCTGCGTGGGGTCGCTCGAGGAGCTGCGGCGGCGCTCGGGCGCCGAGGTCCCCGACGACCTCCACCGCCCCTACATCGACGAGGTGACGCTCTCCTGCGAGCGTTGCGGCGGGGCGATGGAGCGCGACCGCTCGGTGATCGACACCTGGTACGACAGCGGCGCGATGCCCTTCGCCCAGTTCCACTACCCCTTCGAGGGCGAGGCCGAGTTCGCCGAGCGCTTCCCCGCCGACTACATCTGCGAGGCCCAGGACCAGACGCGCGGCTGGTTCTACACTCTGCTGGCCGAGTCGACGCTGCTGTTCGGCCAGTCCAGCTTCCGCAGCTGCGTCTGCCTCGGCCTGATCCTCGACCCCGACGGGCAGAAGATGTCGAAGAGCCGCGGCAACGTCGTCGACCCCTGGGACGTGATCGCCGCCCACGGCGCCGACGCCTTCCGCTGGTACTACCTGGCGACCCAGCAGCCCTGGGCGGGCTACCGCTTCTCGGTCGACACGGTCGGCGAGGCCGTTCGCCAGTTCCTGCTCACGCTCTGGAACACGTACTCCTTCTGGGTCCTCTACGCCAACGCGGAGGGACTCACGCCAGATGACTTCCGCTGTTCCTTTGCCTCGGATAGCGACGCAAAGGAACAGCTGAATGACCTCGACCTCTGGGTGCTGTCGAGATTGCAGGGCACGATCGCGACCGTGCGCGAGCGGATGGACGAGTTTGACTGCACCACCGCCGGGCACGCGATCGCCGACTTCGTCGAGGAGCTCTCCAACTGGTACGTGCGCCTCTCGCGACGCCGCTTCTGGGAGGGAGACCGCGCGGCCTTCGCGACGCTCCGCCACTGCCTGCTGGAGACCGCCGCGATGCTGGCCCCCTTCACGCCCTTCCTCGCCGACGAGATCCACCTCAACCTCGTCGGCGGCGCGGCGGGAGACACGGGCGAGCTGCCCGACTCGGTCCACCTGCGGGACTTCCCCGAGGTCGACGATCAACTGCTCGATCGCGACCGCGAGGCGGCGATGGAGGCGGTGCGGCTGACCGTCGAGCTGGGCCGCGCCGCGCGCGCCCAGGCGAAGGCGAAGGTGCGCCAGCCGCTGCGCCGCGCGGTCATAGTGGCCAACGAGGCCGAGCGCGCCGCAATCGAAGCCCGGGCCGAGCTGGTCACCGCCGAGCTCAACGTCAAGGAGCTCGACTTCGTCAGCGATGAGAGCGAGCTGGTCAGCTACTCGGCGAAGCCGAACTACCGCACCCTGGGGCCGCGCTTCGGCAAGCGGATGCCCCAGGTCGCGGCCGCGGTCGAAGCGCTCGACGCCGCCCACGTCGCCGCCACCCTGGCTGCCGGCGGCGAGGTGGGAGTGTCCATCGACGGCGCCGACCACAGTCTGGGCGCCGAGGACATCACCCTCTCGCTGGCGCCGCTGGAGGGCTACGAGGTCGAGGCGGAGGCGGGCCACGCGGTGGCGCTCGCGCTCGAGCTCGACGACGAGCTGCGCCGCGAGGGCCTCGCCCGCGAGATCGTCCACGCCGTGCAGATCGCGCGCAAAGAGGCGGGGCTCGAGATCAGCGACCGGATCGAGCTCGGCCTGGGGGGCGACGAGGCGCTGCTGGCGGCCGCCCGCGAGCACGAGCGCTATCTCGTCGGCGAGGTCCTCGCCACCGGCGTCGCCTACGGCGGTGACGGCGTCGGCGCGGAGATCGACGGGCGCCAGCTCCGAATCGCGATCAGGCGGGTTTA
Organism: Syntrophothermus sp.; assembly: GCA_050259155.1. Classification (GTDB taxonomy): domain Bacteria; phylum Actinomycetota; class Thermoleophilia; order Solirubrobacterales; family 70-9; genus VAYN01. The sequence continues at coordinate 6,441 of JBLNAC010000351.1, read as the reverse complement.
GGGGCCATCCGCCGCCTCCTGGTCATCGCGTTCCTGGCACTGGCGCCGGCGCTGGCGGCGCCGGTCGCCCGCGCGAGCGTCGGCGGCGCCGCGGCGGGAAATGAATCCGGACCCGCGGACATTCAGGAATCGATGGGAGGCAAGGAAACGGAACGCGAACCGCCGGGACCGCCCCCGCAGCTGCTCCTCTTCCACGGCGGCTCCTTCCTCTACGACGACCCCGAATTCGAGCCGCTGACAGCCGTCCGGGCGGTCGAAGCCGGCTTCGTCCCGCACTACGTCTCCTACCCGCTCGACGACATGCCCGCGGCGGTGCTGCGGGCGCGGGCGGAAGCACGGCGGCTGCGCGAGAAGTTCGGCCTCGACCGCGTCTACGCCTACGGCTCCTCTGCGGGTGGCACCTTGGCGACCCTGCTCGCCGGCGACGGCCTCGTCGCCGCGGCCGTCGCCAAGGCGCCCGTCTCCGACCTGGTCGGCTGGCAGTGGCCGCTGGAACGGTACGGCTCCGGCTACTACGAACGGATCGACCTTGGCGAAGCCGCCCGCTATCGTCCATCGCCGCTGCGCCGCCGGCAGGCCAGCCCGCTGCTGATCTTCCAGGGGCGCGCCGACAGGGTCGTGCCGCCGGCGATGAACGAAGCGTTCGCCGCCAAGTTCCCCCGGGTACACCTGTGGATGGTCTCCGGCGGCCACACGACCGATCGCGCCCATCCTTGGTTGATCGGCAGGGCAATGCGGTGGTTGGCGCGAACTGCTCGTAAGCAGGCGCGCGCGGCGTTCGGTCGCCGGGGCTGACATTCGGCGACGCCGCACGCCTCGTCATCTACGATGAAATGTTCGTGATTAATGAACGATAGGTCCGAGCAGAGCGTCAAGACCGGCGGCTTCCGCACCGACATCGAGGGCCTGCGCGCCGTCGCGATCGTCGCCGTGGTGCTCTGCCACGCCGGGATTCCGCTGTTCGCCGGCGGCTACGTCGGCGTCGACGTCTTCTTCGTCATCTCCGGCTTCCTGATCACGCGGCTGCTGCTGGGGGAAATGGGACGCCGCGGCACGATCTCGCTGCCGCGCTTCTACGCGCGCCGCGCGAAGCGGCTGCTGCCGCTCTCGGCGCTCCTGCTCGGCAGCGTCGCCGTCGCCTCGATGGTCCTGCTCTCGCCGCTGCGCGCGGTCGAAGTCTCCGGCGACATCGTCAGCTCGGCCCTCTACATGGCCAACTGGCACTTCGCCGCGCAGTCGGTCGACTACTTCGCCCAGGGCCTCGAACCGAGCCCGGTCCTGCACCTCTGGTCGCTGGCGATCGAGGAGCAGTTCTACCTGGCCTGGCCGGCCCTGCTGCTCGGCGTCACCTGGTACCAGCGACGCAGGGGGCGCCGGGTCCGGGGGATCCTCTGGCTCGCACTGGTCCTCGTCTTCGCGGGCTCGCTGGCGCTCGGGATCAGCTTCACCCAGGACCAGCCCGCGGCGGCCTACTTCTCGACCTTCGGGCGGGCCTGGGAGCTGGCGTTGGGCGGATGCCTGGCGCTGCTCGGCGCGGTCCGGCTGCACCGCGCCGCCGCCGTCCTGATCGGCTGGCTCGGCCTCGCGGCGATCGTCTACGCGGCGATCGCGTTCGACGCGACCACGCCCTTCCCAGGGGTCGCCGCCCTGGTGCCGACCTTCGGCGCCGCGGCGCTGATCCTCGCCGGGTCCTCCGTCCACTCCCCGGCCAAGGCCGCCGCGGCGAGGCCGCTCTCGCTGCGACCCGTCCGCTACGTCGGGCGCATCTCCTACTCGTGGTACCTGTGGCATTGGCCGGCGCTCGTCTTCGCGGCGGTGATCTGGGGGCCGCTCTCGGTCCTCGCCGGCGTCGCCGTCGTCCTCGCCTCGCTGCTGCCGACCATCGCCACACACCACTTCGTCGAGGACCCGGTGCGACGCTCGCCGTCGCTCGCCAGGCTGCCCGCCCGCGCGCTCGCGATGGGCGCCGCCTGCATGGCCTTCGCGGTCGGCGCCGGCGTCCTGCTCACCGAAGCCCAGCCGAACCTGCGGACCGCGCCGGCCTCGAGCGTCGAGGGGGCGGCGGCGCTCGCGTTCCAGCCGGCTCCGCAGCAGCGGGCGACGGCGGTGCGGCCGAACCCGCTCCGCGCCCGCGCCGACCGCTCGCGGGCCTTCTACGACGGCTGCCTGGTCGGGATCGAAGGGACCAACTCCAACCGCTGCCTCTACGGAGACCCCGAAGGGCACCGCACGCTGATCCTCTTCGGCGACTCCCACGCGATGCAGTACTTCTCGGCGCTCCAGAAGATCGCCCGCGAAAACGACTGGCGCCTGCTGGCCCTGACCAAGGCCGAATGCACGCCCGGGGAGGTGCGGATCCGCAGCATGGTCGCCGACCGCGAGTACTCCCAGTGCGACGCCTGGCGCGAGAGCACGCTGAAGCGGATCGAGAAGGCGGGCCGCAACGCGACCTTGGTGATGAGCGGCGACACCGCCTACACCGCCTACGGCCCCAACGGCGAAGAACTGAGCGGCGCGGCCAACTCGGCCGCGCTCCAGGCCGGCTACGAAGCGACCCTGGGCCGCCTCTCCCGCGCCGGCCTCGACACGGTCGTGATCCGCGACACCCCGGCCTCCTCCAGCGACGTCCCCAGCTGCGTCTCCGAAGACCTCGAGCACCTCCAGGCCTGCGCCTTCAAGCGGGTCCGGAACCCCAACCTCGAATTCGACGTCCGCGCCGCCCGCAGCTTACCCCGGACGCACCTGATCGACGTCACCACCGAGATCTGCCCGGGGGAAGTGTGCCGGGCGGTGATCGGCAACGCGCTCGTCTACCGCGACAAGAGCCACCTCACGGCGACCTTCGCTCGCACGCTCAGCCCGTGGATCGAAGCGGGCCTGCGCGAATCCTTCTAGCCGGGCTGCTCGCCGCCGATGATGAAGTCGGACTTCTTCGAGTCCGAGAACTTCACCCAGCAGTGCTCGGGTGGCGCGCCCGCCACCTCAACGAGGGCCGCTTCGATCCGCTTCGCGATCTCCGCCTTCTGCTCGTCGCTGCGGCCCTCGAACCAGTGGACCTCCACGAATGGCATGACTGCTCCGGAGCGCGCGCTAGGCGAGCGCCGGCTCCAGCTCGGCCTCGAGGCGGCGCTTGGGCATCGCGCCGACCACTTTCTTGGCGATCGCGCCGTCCTTGAACAGGATCATGGTCGGGATCGAGAGGACTTCGTACTGCGCGGCGGTCTGCTGGTTCTCGTCGACGTTGATGCTGACGATCCGCAGGTCCGCGCGCTCGGCGTCGATCTCCTCGAGCACGGGGTGGACGACGCGGCACGGCCCGCACCAGGGCGCCCAGAAGTCGACGAGCACGGGGCCATCCGCGTCGAGGACCTCGGCTTTGAAGGTCGCGTCGGTTACGTCGTTGAGTTTCCCGGTCACGTGTATCGGTCTCCCAGATAGGTCGAGGTTGCCGGCGAGGGGGTTGCCGAAGATCAATACTTCAAAAAGTATAGCGATGGCCCGAGGCGACGACCCTCAGGGGCCGACGACGCGCTCGGCGCGCGGCGGCGCGACCGGGCTCCGGCCGGCGTCCAGGCGCAGCTTCGGCACCTGCCAGACGGCCTCGGCGACGACCGAGGCGTCCATCTTCGAGCTGCCGGCGCGGCGGTCGCGGAAGACGATCGGGACCTCCACGACGTCGAAGCCCTGGAGCAGGGCGCGGTAGGTCATCTCGATCTGGAAGGCATAGCCGTGCGCCTGGATCGAGTCGAGGTCGATCGCCTCCAGAACCTCACGCCGGAAGCACTTGAAGCCGCCCGTGAGGTCGCGAACGCCGAGCCCCAGGACGAGGCGCGCGTAGGCGCTGCCGCCGCGGCTTATGGCCCGGCGCAGCGGCCCCCAGTCGCTGACGCCGCCGCCGGGCACGTAGCGCGAGCCGAGCACCAGGTCGGCGCGCTCCGCGGCCGCGAGCAGGCGCGGCAGGTAGGCGGGGTCGTGGGAGAAGTCGGAGTCCATCTGCAGCACCAGCCCGGCGCCACCGGCGAGCGCCCGGCGAAAGCCGGCGAGGTAGGCGGGACCCAGGCCCTCCTTCCGCTGCCGGTGCATCACCTCGACCTTCGCGTGCGCCCCGGCGAGGCCGTCGGCCAGCGCTCCGGTTCCGTCCGGGGAGTCGTCGTCGACGATCAGGACGCGTGCCGACCCCGGCAGCATGTCCAGCGCCGCGGCCACCAGCGGCTCGATGTTCTCGGCCTCGTTGTATGTCGGCAGCACCAGCCAGGCGGCGCTTCGAGTCTCGTCCATTGCCGGCGATGCTAGCCGCATTTCCTAAGCCGAAGCTGAGGACTCCACTCGGCAGCGGGTAGTTTCGAGCCGTGGCCGGAACGCTCTCCAACGCCGAGATCGCCGCCGCCTTGGAAGAGCTCGGGGTCCTCTACGAGCTGGACGGCGCCGTCAAATACCGGGTGCTCGCCTACGCTGCCGCGGCGGCAGCGATCCGGGAGAGCCCGGTGTCGGTCGCCGAGCTGGCGGCGGCCGGACGCGCCACCGAGATCCCCGGTGTCGGCAAGACGCTCGCCGAGAAGATCGACGCCCTGCTCGCGACCGGCGAGATCCCTGCCGCGGCAAAGCTGAAGCAGAAGTTCCCGCCGAGCCTGGTCGAGGTGACCCGCGTGCCCGGCCTGGGCGCGAAGACCGCGCGCCGGCTCTACGACGAGCTGGGGGTGGCGACCCTGGAGGACCTTCGCGAGGCGGCGGAAGGCGAGAGGATCCGCACGATCAGAGGCCTCGGCCCCAAGGTCGAGCACAACGTGCTCGAGCAGCTGGCGCGGCTCGAGCACGAGGGGGACCGCGGCCGCGGCCGTCTCCTCCTCTCGAAGGTGCGGCCGATCGCCGAGGAGCTGGCGTCGGCGCTGCGCGAGCACCCCGCCGCGGATCGGGTCGAGGTGGCCGGCTCGGTGCGGCGCTGGGCCGAGACCTGCAAGGACATCGACCTGATCGCGACCGCCGAGCAGCCGACCCTGCTGGCGGAGCACCTCGCCGCCCACCCGCTGATCGCAGCCGCCGGCACCCCGGGGCCCAACGGCGTCCGGGCGCAGACCCACAACGGCGTCTCGGTGGACCTGCGGATCGTCGAGCCCGCCGCCTTCGGCAACCTGCTCCAGCACTTCACCGGCTCCCAGGCGCACAACGTGGCGCTGCGGGAAGAAGCCGTGGCGCGGGGGCTGTCGGTCTCCGAGCACGGGATCACCGACGTCGAGAGCGGCGAGGTGACGCTCTGCGAGACCGAGGAGGAGGTGTATCGGCGGCTCGGCTATTCCTACATCGAGCCGGAGCTGCGCGAGAACAGGGGTGAGCTGCAGGCGGCGCGAAGAGGGGAGCTGCCGGAGCTGATCGAGCTCGGCGACGTCCGCGGCGACCTCCACTCGCACACGACCCTCTCCGACGGCCGCAACAGCCTCGAGGAGATGGCCGCGGCGGCCCGCGCCCGCGGCTACGCCTACCTCGCGATCACCGACCACTCGGCCAGCCACGGCTTCGGCGACAACGTCACCGCCGAGCGCCTCTGGCGGCGGATCGAGGAGATCCGCGCCTGGAACAAGGGCAGGCGCAGCTTCCGCCTGCTCGCCGGCTCGGAGGTCAATATCGGCCTCGACGGCGCGCTCGACTACCCCGACGACCTGGTCGCCGCCCTCGACTGGGTCATCGCCAGCGTCCACACCTCGTTCGCGATCTCCGAACGGGAGATGACGGCGCGGGTGCTGGCCGCGGTCGAGAACCCGAACGTCGACTGCATCGGCCACCTGACCGGCCGCCTGATCGGCCGCCGGGAGCCCTACGGGATCGACGTCGAGGCGGTGGTCGAGGCGGCGGCGCGGACCGGGACGATGCTCGAGATCAACGGCAACCCCAACCGCCGCGACCTCTCCGACCGGCACGCCAGGCTCGCCGCGGACGCAGGCGTCATGATCGTCCTCGACACCGACGCCCACGGCGTCGACACCCTCGGCAACATGCGCTACGCCGTCGCCACCGCGCGCCGCGCCTGGCTGACGCCGGACGACGTCGCCAACACCCGCGGCTGGCGCGAGCTGAAGAAGCTGCGCAAGCGGTAGCCGTCAGGGCCGGTCCGCCAGCCGGCCGCTGCGCAGGCCCGGCGTGCGGACGAGCTCGACCGCGCGCCAGGCGGGGGTCGGCACGACGTAGAACTTGACTCCGTCGCGCTGCTCGATCGCCAGCACCGCCGCCTCGCGCGTGTGCCAGGCGAGGGAGACGATCAGCGCGTACCCGGCGCCGATCGCGGCGACCCCGGGAAAGAGGACGCCGAGGCCGCCGGTGATCACCGCCGTCACCCCGATCGGCCAGAGGCGGCCGATCGCGATCCGGGCCGGTAACTCGGAGGGGAGGGAGATCGCGGTGCGCGCCCGCGCGAGGGGGTCGCGCATGTCCTCGCGGGCGCGGGAGGGG
>JBLNAC010000350.1:0-3260 GCA_050259155.1 Syntrophothermus sp. | reverse complement strand
CTCGAGGTAGACCATCTCGGTGGAGTCGCTCCGCCGAGGCCCCAGCTTGACGATGCGGGTGTACCCGCCCGGCCGCGTCGCGTAGCGCGGCGCGACCTCGTCGAACAGCTTGTGCACGATGAACTTGTCGTTGTGCAGCGAGGAGAGCGCCTGCCGGCGGGCGTGGAGATCGCCGCGCTTGGCGAGCGTGATCAGCTTCTCGACCTCCGGCTTGACCGCCTTCGCCTTGGCCTGGCTGGTCTGGATCCGCTCGTGCTCGATCAGCTGCTTGGAGAGGTTCGTCAGCAGCGCCTCGCGGTGGGCGGAATCCCGACTCAGCTTGTTCCGCTTCTTGCGATGGCGCACGGCTCTAGTCCTGCTGGAGGTCGAGACCGCGGGCGTGGAGGGTCTCGATCACTTCCTCGATCGACTTCTGGCCGAAGTTCGGGATCGCGTTCAGTTCCGCGCGGGACTTGCGGACCAGGTCGCCGACCGTCTGCACCCCCGCGCGCTTGAGGCAGTTGTAGGAGCGGACGCCGAGTTCGAGCTCCTCGATCAGGATCTCGTCGAGGCCGTTGTTGGCGGCGACGCCCTCGCCGGCCGGCGCGGCGGTCGGATCGGTCGGCAGGGCGGGCAGGGCCTCGCGAGCAGTGAGTTCCTCGACCCGCTCGGCGTCGGTGAAGATCGCCAGGCTCTTGATCAGGATCTCCGAGGCCTCGCGCAGCGCGGCGGCGGGCTCGATCGACCCGTCGGTCTCGAGGTCGAGGGTCAGTTTGTCGAAGTCGGTCCGCTGGCCGACGCGGGCGGCGGCGACCGAGTAGGAGGCGCGCCGGATCGGCGAGAAGATCGAGTCGATCGGGATCACGCCGATCGGCTGCTCGTCGGACTTGTTCTCTTCCGCCGGCGCGTACCCCCGACCGCGGCCGATCGTCAGGTAGACCTCGAGCTTGGTTTTCTTCTCGAGCGTCGCGATCGGGGCCTCGGGGTTGAGGATCTCGACGCCCGAGGGCAGATCGATGTCCTTGGCCTTGACCTCGCCGGGGCCGGTGGCGACCAGCGGCGCCTCGACCTCGTCGGCGTCGGTGTGCATGCGGACGACGAGGTCCTTCAGGTTGAGGACGATGTCGGTGACGTCCTCTTTGACCCCGGGCACGGTCGAGAACTCGTGCGCGACCCCCTCGATCCGGACGCTGGTGATGGCGGCGCCGCCCAGCGAGGAGAGGAGGACGCGGCGAAGGCTGTTGCCGAAGGTGTAGCCGAAGCCCTTGTCGAGCGGCTCGATCGTGAAGGTGCCGCGGCGGTCGTCGACTTTCTCGGAGATGATGCGGGGGACCTGGAAATCAGTGGTCATGAGTTCCTTGCGTATGCGTGTTCAGAGATTGCTTGGTCCGGACTGCTACTTGGAGTACAGCTCGACGATCAGCTGCTCCTGGACCGGCGCCGAGATCTCGGAGCGCTCCGGATAGCGCAGGACCTTGGCGGTGAGGGCGTCGTGATCGGCCTGCAGCCAGGCCGGCACGGTCGAGACCAGCTCCGTGGCGCGCTGGATCGTCCCGGTCGCCTTGGAGTCCGGCTTGATCGAGATGATGTCCTCCGGCCGCACCTGGTAGGAGGGGATGTCGACCCGGCGCCCGTTGACCAGCCAATGGCCGTGGTTGATCAGCTGGCGCGCCTGGCGCCTCGAGGCGGCGAAGCCAAGGCGGACGAGGACGTTGTCGAGCCGCGACTCGAGGAGACGCAGCAGGTTCTCGCCGGTGACCCCGTCCTGACGCGAGGCCTTCTCGTAGTAGGAGCGGAACTGCTTCTCGAGCACCTGGTAGTAGCGCCTCGTCTTCTGCTTCTCGCGCAGCTGCAGCCGGTACTCGGACTGGCGCAGCCGGCCGCGGCCGTGCTCTCCGGGCGGGTATGAGCGCCGCTCGACGCCGCACTTGTCGGTGAAGCACCGCTCGCCCTTGAGGAAGAGCTTCTGGCCCTCGCGCCGGCACTGCTTGCACTGGGGGGAGGTATCGCGGGCCATCAGACCCTCCGCCGCTTCTTCGGCCTGCAGCCGTTGTGTGCCTGCGGCGAGACGTCCTTGACCGTCGTCACGTCCAGGCCCGCCGCCTGCAGAGACCGGATCGCGGTCTCGCGCCCCGAGCCGGCGCCCTTGGCGAAGACCTCGACGCGCTCCAGGCCGTGTTCCATGCCCTTTTTCGCGGCCGCGTCCGCGGTGACCTGGGCGGCGAACGGAGTCGACTTGCGCGACCCCTTGAAGCCCGCCGAGCCGGCGGACTCCCAGGCGATGACGTTGCCGTCGGTGTCGGTCAGGGTGACGATCGTGTTGTTGAAGGAGGTCTTGATGTGCGCCTGGCCGTAGGTGACGTTCTTCTTGACGCGCCGACGCGAGCGCCCTTTGGCGGATTTCTTCTCTGCCATCCCCAGCCCCCTACGACTTGCGCTTGCCGGCGACGCTCAGCCTGCGCGGGCCCTTGCGCCCGCGCGCGTTCGTCTTCGTCCGCTGGCCGCGGACCGGCAGCCCGCGACGATGCCGGAGACCGCGATAGGAGCCGATCTCCATCAGGCGTTTGACGTTCTGCGAGCGCTCCCGTCGCAGGTCGCCCTCGACCTCGCGACGCTCGACCGCCTCTCGAAGCCGGATCACCTCGTCCTCGGTCAGGTCCTTCGCCGGGGTGTCGGGATCGATCTTGGTCTCCTCGAGGATCTTCTGCGCGGTCGAGCGCCCGATCCCGAAGATGTAGGTGAGACCGATTTCGATCCGTTTGTTGACGGGGATGTTGATCCCTGCGATGCGCGCCATCCCTACCCCTGCCGCTGCTTGTGTCGCGGGTTCTGGCAGATCACGAGGACCGCGCCGTTGCGGCGGATGACCTTGCACTTCTCGCACATCGGCTTGACGGAAGCTCTGACCTTCATTGCTCCGGACTTGGATCGACTACAGGACACCCACCCTTCCCATGAAACGGATGAGCAGGTAGATACGACAGACCCTCGCGGGCCGACCGCGAAAGATAGCAGGGCGGGCGCCTCAGGCGGTCACTGAACGAGCCCGATCAGGAACCCGTCGTACCCCTTGACGCCGACCGTCTGGATCGTCGTCGCCAGGATCCGCGGCTCGCCGGCGAGCATCTCGTGCAGGCGGCGCTGCGCCCGGATCGCCTCGTCGGAGCTCTCGGCATCGGCAAGGGCACCGTCGCGGACGACGTTGTCGGCCACGATCAGGCCCCCGCTGCGGGTGTGGTCGAGCGCCCAGGCGAAGTAGTCGGGGGTGTTGACCTTGTCGG
>JBLNAC010000349.1:0-3306 GCA_050259155.1 Syntrophothermus sp. | reverse complement strand
GGGTCGAGTATCAGGGGCGCCCAGAACTCGGGGCCGGTGGCCAGCCCCGGCATGACGCCCGGGACCGCACCCCGCTCCATCGCCTTGTACTGGTATTCGCCAGCCGACAGCTCGACACTCGCGGCGCGCTCGCGCAGGTCTCTGAAGGCCTCGATGACCGCCGCCTCTCCGCTTCCCTCTCCCGTTCCAACGGGCCGGGGCTCACCCTCCGGCGGCACGTATCTGAACTCGAACACCATCGCCAAAGGGTATCCCCCCGAACCGCTGCTCTTGGACCCTGCTCGTGGTCGGCCAGCCGGGGTCTCCCAGCTTCATCCAGCCGCCCGCTCCCGGGCGACCTCCAGCGCCGCGACGATCTGCTTGGGCTGCTCGATCTGCGGGTAGTGACCGGCGTCGGGAAGCTCGATCGCCTCCACGCCGGGGCGAAGGGCGCGCAGGCCCTCGAGCACCTGGGGCCGGGCGACCGGATCGCGCATGCCCCAGGCCAGGGTCAGCGGTCGGGGCCAGTCACGGATGGCGCCGTGCCAGCGCTCGGTGAGGCGTTCGCGCTCGGCCATGTAGTTGATCGTCAGATGGGCGATGCGCTGGCCGCCGTCGTGGGCGATCAGCGACCACTGATCCGCAGCCTCCTCGGTGCTCAGCGGGTGCGCGGGCGAGAAGATGCGGCCGAACTGGGCGCGGAAGCTGCGCTCCGTGGTCAGATGCGCGAAGAGCGGCCCGAGGGGGCTGCGCAGGAGCCGCTGGCCGATCGTCGGCTTGGCCAGGTGCTGCAGCATGCTGCCGTTGAAGAGCAGCGCACCGGTCATCTTGAACTGGAGCTCGTCGCGCAGCTCGCGCGCCATCAGCTCGGTGGCGACCGAGGTGCCCATGTCGTGAGCGACCACGAAGACCGGTGGCGAGCCGGCGCGGCGCACCAGCTCCTGGGCGGCGTCGGCCTGCCAGGCAAGCGTGTAGTGGTGATCGCGCGGCTTCTCAGACAGGCCGAAGCCGAGGAAGTCGAAGGCCAGCGTCGCCTCCTCGCCCCGACGCAGCTCGAGCAGCCGGCGCCAGTCGTAGGAGCTGGAGGGAAAGCCGTGCAGGAAGAGGAGCAGCGGCTCCTCGCTCCCGCTCCGGCGATGGACGAAGAGCCTGCGGCCGAGGACGTCCTCCAGGGTCCCTTCGCGACGCCATCGCTCAACCCGCTCGGTCAACACGACCGCGAGCCTCACACATTTCCGCCGGCGGCGGAGGACGATGCAGCGCGCTACCGCCCTCGTCAAGTCGCTGGCGGAGGCGACGGGGCCGTGCAGCGGCAGGTCGCCGGATCGAAGTCGAACGCCCTCAACCATGGTGGGATCGGCCGCCTCACCCCCTCGCTCACCCGCCGACTGGCAACTAGCGGCTCAGAGGCTGCCAGTCCGGGTTGAAGCCACCGACGCTCGTCTTCGTCAACGCCGTCGTCCGGCCGGTGGCGGTCGAGACCTCCATCAGCCGCTGCGAGTCGGCGAAGCCCGGTCCGTAGTCGACGCTGCGCTCCAGGGCGAACACGACCCAGCGGCCGTTCGGGGAGAAGGTCGCCGACAGCGCCGCCGCTCTCGCATTCCTCGTGTTCCTCAGGTGGGTCAGCTGACGTCCGCCGCCCCCTCCCGCGCCGATCAGGTGAAGCTGGCCGCGAAAGGTGTAGACGACGCGCCGGCTTTCGGGTGAGACGGCGGGATCCCAACCGCGGACAAGGCGCTTCAATCGAGAGCCGTTCGGCCGCATGGTGAACACCTCGCCGTCGCGATCGAAGACGACGAAGCGGCCGTCGGCGGCCTCCTCGGGATGCTGATCACTCGCTTCGCGATGGTGGACGGCCAAACGTCGCAGGGCGCTGCCGTCGATCCCGATCGAGTAGATGTCCGCATAGCCCTCTCCGCCCGAGTCGCGGGCAAAGAGAAGGCGCCTGCCATCGGCGCTGAAGGCCGGTTCCGACTCCGAGACTCGCGCCGTCTCGGTGACGCGCCTGATGTGGGTTCCGTCGCTCCTCATGATCATCAGGTCGCTTTGCACCCCGTCGCAGACACTGAAGGCGATCAGGCGCCCGTCCGGAGAATAGGCCGGGTCGATGCCGCGTCCCAGGCGCCGACGGCCGCTGCCGTCGCCGCGCATGGTCACGATCGAGTCGTACTTGCTGCCGCACGTTTCCTCTGACTGGGCCCCCCCGCTTTGGCGGGTCGTGTCGTAGGCGATGAGCCCGGGCCTGCCGGGGAAGGCGGCCCGAGCCGTGCCCGACGCCAGGAGCCACCCGCCGTGCGGCTCGGCGAGAATCGTGCCGAGTACCAGGCCCCCGGCGATAGCAAGAGCAAGGCACGCGCTGGCGACGCGGGAGGTGCTACCGATCACTACCCGACCATCTCCCTTCCAGACAGCTCGACTCTAACAGTCCCCAGGCGGCCGTCAACGTGGTCTGACCCCGGCTCGAGCACATCAAGCTTCGCTTCCGCAGGCCGCGCATCTCCTTCCACCGTGACGCGCCGGCTACTGATCCGCAAGTCGGCCGAAGCACCAGTCCTCGTGCGGGACTCGCCCCGTACACCCTCGGCGCCTCCTCCGACGATAATCCGAATCCCACCTTCGCCGGGCTCGCGGAATGGTTGAAGTTCGGCGCAAAGGAAATCTCGCGCGGCTTGACGCGTCCCGGGTGTCCGGCCCATCCAGGCGCCTGCTTGCCGCACGGGTAGGTCGTTGCTGAGGTAGTGAGCCCCCGACGACGACCACCGAGTGCAAAGCGCGTTAGGTTCTGACCGCCCAAAGTTGGAGTTGGCCAGATGCCGCACGGATTCGACAGGTGGATGTACGCGGGCGGGCGTCCCAATCGTCTGGCGCGCTTCCTCAACGGGATCTGGAGGCGGCTTGCATCGGCCGGGGTCACCCCGGGCTTGCTCAGCACCCTCGAGGTGCGGGGGCGCAGGAGCGGCCGCATGCGCTCCTTCCCCGTCGTCGTCGCCGACCATGACGGGGAGCGGTACCTGGTCGCGATGCTCGGCGAATCCTCCAACTGGGCAAAGAACGTGCGCGCTGCCGGAGGTGCGGCGGTCCTGATCCACAGAAGGCGCGAACCGGTGCATCTCGAGGAGGTCGACCCTGCCGAACGGGCGGCGGTCCTGCGGCGCTATGTAGAGGTGGCACCCGGTGGCCGCGCCCACATTCCGGTCGAGCCGGGCGAGGAGCTTGCGGCCTTCGAGCAGGTCGCTCCCCGCTACCCCGTCTTCCGCATCGAGCAACGCCCGGGCTCGGACACACGAGCCACGACGAACCCGGCTTCATAGCCCCAGACAGCCCTGT
>JBLNAC010000348.1:0-4203 GCA_050259155.1 Syntrophothermus sp. | reverse complement strand
GGGAGGTTCGGTTGAGGACCCCCTCGCCCCCCTCCGAGCGCAATCGTCAGGTCGCCGTCATCGGCTCCAGTCGTTGCGCGCCGGGCTCAGAGCTGCCCGGGCTCGCCGAGGATGTCGGCCGGGGTCTGGCCGAGGCGGGGGTGACGATCGTCTGCGGCGCCGGCGGCGGGGTGAGGGAGGCCGCAGCCCGGGGGGCGGCCGCGGCGGGCGGGCGGGTGATCGGGATCGTCCCGGGCGAGTCGATCGCCGCCGCCAACCCCTACTGCACCGAGGTCGTCGCCAGCGGCATCGGGCACGGCCGCAACCTGGCCGTGGTCGCCTCCGGCGAGGTCGTGGTCGCGGTCGGCGGCGAGTGGGGGACCCTTTCCGAGATCGGGATGGCGCGCACCATCGGCCGTACCGTCGTCGCCCTCAGCAGCTGGGAGCTGAGCGGCCACGGCGAAATGGAGAACTCGCCCGGGGTGGTGCGAGCCGCGACGCCGAAGGAGGCGGTCGCGGCGGCCCTCGCCACCCTCACCTGAGCGTCGGCGCGAGTTTCTTCCCCCTATGCGGCGAGAAACTCTCCCTCACCGCGGCGCAGTCCTCGCAGGCCGACGGCCAGAGCCGGAGCAGGGTGAGGGCCGCGAAGGCGTGCGGCCAGGCGAGCGGGGTGGTGGAGCGTGGGATCCCGCTGCGGGCGTCCACGCGCTCGGGCAGCGAGCCCGCCGGCGTCGCCGCCCGGCGCAGGTCGCTGAGCAGGCGCAGCGCGGCGCCACGGTCCGCGCGTGCCCGGCGCGGGGCGGTGACGGCTTCGGCGCCGGCGAGAGCGGCGAGCGCCCAGGCGCTCCAGGCGGTCGGCGCCGTCCAGGGGTCGACGCCGCCGCTCCAGCCCTCGCCGGGCGTGATCCCGTAGGGCGTCGCCCCGCGGAGGAGGGAGAGGAGGGTCCGGCGCGCGGCCGTGAACGCCGCCGGCCGGGAGAACGGCTCCACGGCCCAGGCAGCGGCCGAGTCGAGGCCGGAGGCGGGGTCGCCGGCACGCCGCACCAGGCCGGCGGGGGTGTCGAAGGGGTTCAGCGCGGCCTCGGCGGCGATGGCGTTGCCGAGGTAGTCGCCCGCCCCGCCCTCCTGGTAGTCGGGAGCGTCGCCCCAGGCGCCCGGCCCCGCGGGCGCCGCGAGTGGGGATGCGCCGGTGGCCCGGGCTGCCGCCCGTACCCAGCCGGGCGCGTCGCCCTGGGGCCCACGCTCGGGAACCGGTGCGCCGCCACCCCCGAAGCGCGCTGCTGCCGCGAGGTCGAGACGGGAGAGGAAGCCGGCGACGCGGCGCGCCTCCTGCCGGTATCCCGCCGCGCGGAGCGCCAGCGCCGCTGTCGCCGCGTCGCGCGGCCAGACGTACGCCCAGCCGTCCCGGGCGCCGGCGGCGACGGCGCCGGTGCGGGCGTCGGTCAGCGCCCGCAGCGTCAGCAGCGAGCGCGCGTACATCCGCCGCGCCCAGGCCGGAGCGCCGCTGCCGAGCGGGCGGCCCCGGGCCAGCCAGGCGCGGTCGTCGCGGACCGCGGCCGCGATCAGCCGCCCGCAGCCGCGCCGGCAGAGGGTCCAGCCCTCGCCGTCGGCGTGGACCGAGAGCGAGGCCCGTGCCCTCGCCCCGGCCGGGCGCGCGACGACCGCCAGCTCCGAGCCGACCGCCGCGACGGTGACCACGACCCGCCCGCCCGCGAACCGCGCCCGCGTGCGCACGACGTTCGTTCCCGGCAGGTAGCGCTGGGAGACCGCGTCGGCCCTCCACAGCGGCAGCTGCGGGCCGCCGCCGAAGCTCACCCGGGGCACGATCCCGGTGGCGGCCGGAACCGTGCCGGCCGCCTGTCGCGCCGCCGGGTTCTCGATCAGCGCCTGGCCGGCCGGCGAGGGCCGCAGGTCGACCACGTCCCCGTAGGCGTCGACCGCCGCGGTCAGCGCGCCGCCTCCGGCGACCGCGGTACCCAGGAAGGGCGCCGGCAGGCCGGGAAGCCCTTCTGGCGTCCGCGGGTCGCCCCCCGAGCCGCCGGACACGGCGAGGCCCGCGACCGCGACCGCGACGAGCACCGCCAGCCCTGAGCGTCCCCAGGCCACCCCCCAATGCAATCAGCCTCGGGTGCGCCCGGCCGCTAGCCTTCGCGCTGCGCGCCCGTCGGCGCCGCCCAGGCGAGGTAGCTCAGTTGGTAGAGCACACGACTGAAAATCGTGGTGTCGCCGGTTCGATTCCGGCCCTCGCCATCGCTCCAGAAAGCTGAATGCGGCTCCCGAGAGGGGGCCGCATTCCGTAGGTGGGCAACGGATTGGGCAACATGAGCGGCTCCCCGAACTCAACTGAGTCACGCGGCTTCGGGGAGGATGGTCCGTCGCCCGGCGCTCAAAGCCCGGATGCACGGTGGTTGCACTGCTTCGAGGAGGGGTGCCGCCCAGACGGCCGGGATGCACTCAGCTGGGGGCCGAGCGGTCGCAGGTTCAGATCCTGCCTCCCCGATTCCGCCGTGTCTGCCGGAGCCCCGGCAGGCGGCATGCCCGAAGCATCGTTCAGTCGGTCTGCTCGGGCTCCTCGGGTCGCGTGTGGGCGTAGGGGTCGCGGGGCGAATGGTCCTCGGATAGGGACCGCTGCGATCGCGCGACAAGGCGCTCGATCGCGTCGGCGAGGTGCTCAGGGGCGATGTTGTAGTCCCCGCGTTCGGTGCGGATGAGGTGCGCCTCGAGGAGCACGTCGGCATGAGCGTGGCCGACGGGCGGCTCGAAACGGTAGGACGCGAGCTCGATGAGCAGTCCGAGCGGGTCGCGGAAGTAGATGGAGTCCATGAATCCGCGATCCTTGATCCCGCTGTGCTCAATGCCGCGCTCGTTAAGCCGCTCGACTGTCTGGCGGAAGATCGCGTTCGATAGCGCGAACGCGATGTGGTGGACGTGGCCTTGGTCCTGTGATCTTGGGGACGGGTCGGGCGCGCGGTCATCGTTGGTGAAGATCGTGATCAGTCGTCCGTCCCCCGGGTCGAAATAGAGGTGACTCTCCTCGGGCCGGTCCAAGTTGGGCTGCTCGAAGACGAACGGCATGCCGAGCACGCCCTCCCAGAAGTCGATCGAGGTCTGGCGGTCTGCGCCGGTGAGCGTGATGTGGTGCACGCCCTGCGTTTGGAGCTTGCGCATGTCGGTCATCGTCCTCTCGAGGTCGCGGGCCAGTCGCCAATAAGGCTACGTCGATCAAGATAGGTGCCGAGGGGCGTTCGCAAATAAGAGCGGCTCGCGTGGGCTGGCTATCGATCCCGGTTCCATGCCTCCCAAACCCGCGGACGCGGGGGACGCATGAAACCCGTCGGGACGTGACAGTCCGTCCTCCGGCTGGGGGCCGACCGGTCGCAGGTTCAAGTCCCGAGGGCACCGTCGTCCCGCGACTAGGGACCATGCTCCGCCCGAAGCTGGTCGCCGATCGCAACCACGGCGGTCACCAGGCCGTCGACGTCCTCGGCTCTGGTACGTGCGTTGATGAAGCAGGGTCGGATCGCAAAGCGACCGTCGACGACCGTCGAGCTGGGCAGATAGGGGGTCTCGCGCACGAGCCGGCGTGCGATCGCGGCGTTGAGCCCGTTGAGGTCGGGAACGCCCGCCGCCCGGTAGCGAAAGCAGCAGATTGAAAGTACGGGCTCGGCGAGCAGCTCAAGCCGATCCGATTCCTCCACCTGGGACGCGAGGTGCCGAGCGAAGTCGTTGTCGCGGGTGATGCGCGCGGTAACGCCCGTGCGTCCGAGCTCGCGCAGGATGCTCCAGACTGCGACCCCGCGCGCCGGCGCCGACAGCTCGACGCCGAAGTCGTCGTAGGGAATCCCGAAACTGTCGAGCGACACGCGGGCCTCGCTCGTACGGGCGAATGCGCCCTCCAGATAAGGAGCCTCCTCCTGCGTGAAAGCGCGATGCAGAAGCGAGCGGTCGCGGACCAAGGTCGCGGCGATCCCGACCGGGGCTCCAAGCCACTTGTGCGGGTCGACGATCGCCGAATCGGCAAGCTCGAGGCCATCGTAGAGTCCAGCGAGGCGGTCGTCGAGGATGCCGGGCAGGCCGTAGGCGCCGTCGACGTGGAGCCAGGCTTCGTGCTTGCGCGCGACCTCTCCGGCGGCGCCGAGCGGGTCGATTGCCCCGGTGTTAGTCGTTCCGGCGGTCGCCACAACGGCGATCGGGACGACGCCCGCGGCGACATCCCTTGTCATT
>JBLNAC010000347.1:0-2539 GCA_050259155.1 Syntrophothermus sp. | reverse complement strand
AGGTCGGGTCGCTGCGGAGCATGGTGTCGTAGCGCTGGTTGATCTCCTCGATCATCCGGTCGATCTCCGCCCGGATCTCGTGGCGCTTGGTGTCGGACTTCTCATCGACCAAGCGGTTGGCGAGATATAACAGGCGGTAAAGCTGGTACCGGTTCCCGGGGCGCCTGAACGCCTCGTAGGGGTCATTAACCTGCACGGAGAGATCCTGGCCGTCTTCGACCTTCGGGCGCTCTTCGAGATCGCCCCGAGGGGGCTGTCGGAGCGCTCGCAGGTCATCGTTCTCGGCGCCGAGCGCGACGAGTTCGGCATCGTCGCCGACGAGGCGCGCGAGGTCCTGACGCTGCGGATCGATGAAATCCATGAACCCCCGGGCTCGCTGGAGGGCGCCGATCGGCAGCTCCTCCGGGGGGTCACTCAAGACGCGTTGATCGTGCTCGACGGCGCGGTGCTGCTCCGCGATGACCGGTTCGTGATCAACCAGGTCGAAGATTGGGGCGCCTGACCGAGAAGAGGAGTGGCCATGCCGAAACCGATCCCCTGGAGGAAGACCCTCGGCGCCAAGCTTGTCGCGCGGACGGCCACCCTGGCGGCGGTGGTGCTGCTGATAGTCGCCGGCAACTTTTACGCCCTCTCGCTCGTGCAAAGCGACGCGCCGTGGGTCACCCTCACGTACGAGAACCGATTTTACCGGCTGTTAGATCTCGCCAATCGCTGGGTTGATGAGAAGTCCGACGCCAAGCGCCGCGCGATCCGGGTGGAGATCGACCGGACGATCGAGGAGATCAATCAGCGCTACAAAACCATGCTCAGCGGCGACCCGATCTCGGGTGTGTCGCCGCTGCACAACCCGCGCCTCATCGCTCAGGCCCGCCTCCGCGAAGAACACTGGCGGACGGACATCCGACCCATTCTGGCCGAACGGCTCACCGAGAAGGCCACCCGGGCGGACGTGCAGGCAGACCTCGATCAACTGGAACGGCTCGTCCGGGAACAGGTCGAACGGATCAACGTCGGGATCGACCTCGCGCTGCAAATCGCGACCGAAAACATCGCTTGGTTTCGGTTCCTCGTGGTGGTCTTCGCCCTCATCCTTCTTGCCGCCTTCGGCGCGGCGTTCTGGACCGCGCGGAACGTCCTCCAGCGCACGAGGAAACTTGCGGCGACGGCCGACCAGATCGCGGCGGGCGAGCTGTCGCTCAAGGCCGAGATCGAAGGCGACGACGAGGTGGCGGCGCTCGGCGACGCGTTCAACACCATGACCGAAAACCTTCACAAGAATATCGACTCCGAGAAGGCGCGGCGGGCGCGGATCGAGAAGCTCCTGGACGCGATCCGCGAGGCCGTGAACCGGCTCGCCTCAGCGACCGCGGAGATCCTCGCCAGCACCGCGGAGCAGACCGCCGGCGCGCAGGAGCAGGCGGCCGCGGTGGCGGAGACGGTCGCCACCGTCGAACAGGTCAAGCAGACCGCCGCCCAGGCCGCGCAGCGCGCCAAGGGGGTCGGCGTCGCGGTCGAACGCACCCTCGAGATCGGCCACGCCGGCCGCACGGCGCTCGAAGAGTCGCTCTGCGCGAAGAACCGGCTCCGCGAGCAGGTGGAGGCCACCGCCGCCAAGATCCTCCAGCTCGCCCAACAAGCGCAGGCGATCGGGGAGATCATCGCATCGGTCAACGACATCGCCGAGCAGACCAACATCCTGGCGCTGAACGCGGCGATCGAGGCGTCCCGCGCGGGGGAGCACGGCAAGGGGTTCGCGGTGGTGGCCGGGGAGGTCAAGGCGCTGGCCGAGCAGTCGAAGCGGGCGACGGTGCAGGTGCGGCAGATCCTGGGGGAGATCCAGAAGGCGACCCACGAGGCGTTGCTCTCGACCGAGGAGGTGACCAAGGGGATGGCGGCGGCGATCCGGACGGGGGGCGAGTTGGGGCACACGATCGAAGCGCTCAACGAGACGCTGAGCGACGTCGAGAAAGCGTCGTCGCAGATCGTGGCGTCGGCCGGTCAGCAGGCGACGGGGATGACTCAGATCAGCCAGGCGACGCAGAACCTCGACCAGGTGGCGCGTCAAAACCTGGTGGCCACCCGGCAGGTCGATCAGGCGGCGCAGAACCTGAGCACCCTCGGCACCGAGCTGACGGCGTTAACGGCGGAGTGAGGGCGGACGACCGGCGGATGACGGATGGCGGACGGCGGATGACCACCGATGATGACCCTCCCATGCCCTTCGTCCGAGGAACGATCCGCTGGCATTCCCCTCGCGTCAGCCGCCCTCCTCCCTCTGCCGGTCGCATTCCGTCGAACTCCCGCGCTCAAGACGGCACGTGCCTCGCGGACCGAGAAATAAACAACGAGTGACAGGTCGAGTATCCGTAGGCCGACGATTCCCTGGGGTCATGAGATGGACCGGGCCAAGCTCCTAGAGCGGTTGATGACGACGTTCCTCGGCGAACTCGGCGAGCACGTCCGCGCGATCAACGACGATCTACTGGCCCTGGAGAAAGACCCCGACGGGCCAGGGCGGACCAATCGGTTCAAGACCCTG
>JBLNAC010000346.1:0-3477 GCA_050259155.1 Syntrophothermus sp. | reverse complement strand
GGGCACCCCGCCCGCCGGCGACGGGCCGTTCCTCGCCGGCAACTCCTGCATCGTCGGGAGCATCGCCATCTTCGGCGGCTGAGCGTCGCGAAAATCCGGTGCGCCGAGCGCCGCGATCGCTGTACGGTTTCCACATGGACAGCGACGCGGCGCTCGACGCGGTCTTCCTGCCGGTGCGCGCGCCGAGCGCGTTCGAGGAGACGGTGGAGCGGCTCGGCACGGCGATCCGGCTAGGCCTGCTCGCCCCGGGCAGCAAACTCCCCTCCGAGCGCGACCTGGCCCGCCGCCTCAAGATCTCCCGCTCGACGCTTCGCCAGGCGCTGACCGCCCTCGTCCAGAGCGGCCACCTGGTCTCGCTGCGTGGGCGCAAGGGCGGCACCTTCGTCGCCGAGCGGCCGCCGCTGGCCGACCACGATGTCGAGGCGATCGACGACCGGGTCTGGGCGGTGCTCGACTACAGGGTCGCGATCGAGGCGGGGTCGGCGGTCCTCGCCGCCGAGCGGGCGTCCCCCGAGCACCTCGACCGGCTCGACGAGCTGGTCGCGAAGATGGCCGAGGAGCTCGAGGAGTTCGAGGAGTACCGGCGCACCGACATCCGCTTCCACATCGGCCTCGCCGAGGCGGCGGGCTCGCCCCGCCTGGTCAGCGCGATGACCGACGTCCAGGGGCAGATGAGCGACCTGATCGCCCTGATCGCGCACCCTCCCGAGGTCCTGGCCCGCTCCAACGACCAGCACGGGCGCCTGGTCAGGGCGCTGCGCAAGGCCGACGCGCCGCGCGCCGTGCGCGTCCTCCGCGAGCACATCGAGGGCACCGAGCACATCCTGGCCGGGCTGCTGCCGGCGCCGGCGCGCCTCGCGACCCCGCGGACCGCCTAGGCCCTGATCCGCTCGCCCCTGGGGTCGAAGAGAGGCTCGGCGGCGACCTCGCCCTCGATCCAGCGGCCGAAGATCTCGACCTCGACCGGCGTCCCCGGCTCGGCCCGCTCCGGCGGCAGGTAGGCGTAGGCGATCGAGCGCTCGACCGTGTAGCCGTAGCCGCCGGTGGTGACACGGCCGACGATCTCGCCGCCGCACCGGACCGGCTCGTTGCCGAGCGCGACCCGCCTGGGGTCCTCGAGCGTCACGCAGCAGAGCCGCATGCGCGGGCCGGCCTCCTTCGCGGCGACGAGGGCGTCGCGGCCGATGAACGGGCTCTCCTTGTCGAGCTTCACGCAGAAGCCGACGCCGCCCTCGTACGGGGTCTCGTCCGGGGTGATGTCGGCGCCCCAGACGCGGTATCCCTTCTCCAGCCTCAGGCTGTCGATCGCCCGGTAGCCGCCGGCGAGCATCCCGTGCGGCCGCCCCGCCTCCCACAGCGACGTCCACAGCCCCATCCCGTACTCGGTCGGGCAGTAGATCTCCCAGCCGAGCTCGCCGACGTAGGTCACCCGCAGCATCCGCACCGGGACGCTGCCGACCGTGGTCTCGCGCAGCGTCATGTAGGGGAAGGCGTCGTTGCCGAGGTCGGCCGGGGTCAGCGGCTGGAGGATCTCCCGCGCCATCGGTCCCCAGATCCCGAAGCAGGCCCACTGCGAGGTGACGTCGGCGACGCGGACCCCGCCGCCGCCCGGGAGGTGACGGCGCATCCATTCGCGGTCGTGGTTGCCGAAGGCGGTCCCGGTGACGATCGAGAAGCGCTCCTCGCCGAGCCGGGCGACGGTGAAGTCGCACTCGATGCCGCCGCGGTGGTTGAGCATCTGGGTGTAGGTGATCTGGCCCACGTCGCGGGCGACGCGGTTGTCGCACATGCCTTCCAGGTAGGCGGCGGCGCCGGGTCCCTCGATCTCGAGCTTGGCGAAGGAGGTCTCGTCGAACAGCGCCGCCGTCTCGCGGGCGGCGCGGTGCTCGGCGCCGATCGCCGGCGACCAATGTCTCGCCGACCAGCCGGCCGGACGCAGCGACTCCTCGCCGGCGGCGGCGCTGGACTCGAACCAGTTGACCCGCTCCCAACCCGACTTCTCGCCG
The DNA here is from genome assembly GCA_050259155.1 of Syntrophothermus sp. GTDB lineage: Bacteria > Actinomycetota > Thermoleophilia > Solirubrobacterales > 70-9 > VAYN01. The sequence continues at coordinate 1,471 of JBLNAC010000346.1, read as the reverse complement.
AAGGCGGCGCCGTGCTCGCGGTGCCAGGAGTTGACCGGGGACGTCCGCAGCGGCCGGCCCGCGCTGCGCTCGTGGTTCGGGTAGCGGATGTCGTAGTAGGTCTCGTAGTTCTCCTCGATCCGGGCGTGGGTGTAGGCGGGGGAGCGGTACTGGGCGCCGAACCGCCGCACGTCCATGTGCCAGAGGTCGAGGCTCGGTTCGCCCTCGGCGATCCACTCGGCGACGACTTTGCCGATCCCCCCCGCGCCGGCCAGCCCGTGGGCGCAGAAGCCGGCGCAGACGAAGAAGCCGGCGACCTCGCTCTCGCCGAGGCAGAACTCGTTGTCGGGCGTGAACGCCTCGGGCCCGTTGATCAGCTTCGTCACCTTGATCTCGCTCATCGCCGGCACCCGCCGCTTCGAGTTCTCGGTGATCTCCTCGAACCGCTCCCAGTCCTCTTCCAGGAGCCGGCCGTTGAAGTCGGCCGGGATCGACTCCAGCCGCGACGGGCCGCCGGGCAGGAAGGCGGGCTCGCTCTGGCGCTCGTAGCCCCCCATCACCAGCCCGTCGCCGTCCTCGCGGTAGTAGACGAGCAGGTCCGGGTCGCGCAGGGTCGGCAGGCTGCCGCGGCCGCCCTCCGCGCCGCCGGGGGACCGCCGCGCCGCCGCCGCCCGGGCCTCGCGCACCGCGTCCAGCGGTTGCGTCACCAGGTACTGGTGGGACATCGGCAGCACCGGCACGCGGACCCCCGCCATGCGCCCGATCTCGGCCGCGAACATGCCGCCCGCGTCGACGACCACCTCGGCGCCGAGGTCGCCGCGCTCGGTGCGAACCCCGCGCACGCGGCCGTCGGCGACGTCGATGCCGGTGACCCGGGTGTTGGTGAAGATCCGACAGCCGCCGCGGCGGGCGCCGTCGGCGAGCGCGTAGGTCAGCTGCGAGGGGTCGATGTACCCGTCGGTCGGCAGCCAGGCGGCGCCGAGCACGCCATCGGTCGACATCAGCGGGAACAGCTCCCGCGCCTCCTCGGCCGAGATCAGCTCCAGCGGCAGGCCGAAGGTCTTCGCCCAGCCGGCCTGGCGGCGCAGCTCCTCCATCCGCTCCTCGCTGGAGGCGAGCCGGATGCCGCCGCACTCGACCCAGCCGGGGTCGAACTCGGACTCGTCCCCCAGCCGCCGGTAGAGCTCGACCGAGTGCATCATCATCTTGGTCAGCGAGACCGATCCGCGCAGCTGCCCGACGAGGCCGGCCGAGTGGAAGGTCGAGCCCGAGGTGAGCTGGGAGCGCTCGAGCAGGACGACGTCCTCCCAGCCCAGCTGGGCGAGGTGGTAGGCGAGCGAGGTCCCGCCGACGCCGCCGCCGATGATCACGCAGCGCGCGGAGTCGGGCAGCTCAGCCTGCGGCACCGCCGGCCTCCTCGAGCAGGACGTTGAAGCGGGGGTCGGCCTCGGCCGCGGCCAGCCGCGCGAAGTGCTTGGCGGCGTAGGCGTCG
>JBLNAC010000345.1:0-5098 GCA_050259155.1 Syntrophothermus sp. | reverse complement strand
GCTCGGCCCTGAACGCCGCCCTGGCGCCGAGCACGGCGACCAGAAACGCGCCCAGGGCGATTCCCAGGGACGCCACGTTGTGTCCGGCGGCCATGACTCCGATCGCGGCGCCGACGAGGAGGGCCGCGACGCAGATCCCGACCAGGCGCAGCGGACCGTGCCGCAGGAGGCCGAGCCAGGCGGCCGCGAGCGCGGCGAGGACGCAGGCGAGGACGACGAGGCCGCCGGGAAAGTCGGTGATGAAGGCGTGGAGGCCCACTGCGAGGGCGACGCCGCCGCCGCCCAGCGCCAGGATCGCCCCCAGCCGCCGGCTCATATCATCCCCCGATGCGAGCCTGGCTGAACGAGGCCAAGGCGGTCGACACCGCCGTCTACGCGGCGATCGCCGGCACCGAGACGCCGCGCCTCGACGGCGCCATGCGCCGTCTCAGCGCCGCCGCCGACCACAGCGTCCTCTGGGGCGCGATCGCCGCCGCGATCGCGCTGTCGGGCGGTGAGACAGGCCGCCGCGCCGCGAAGCGCGGCCTCGCGTCCCTGGGGCTGGCGTCGGCCTTCGCCAACCTCGTCGCCAAGCCGCTGACGACGCGGCGTCGGCCCGACCGCGAGGAGCTGGAGGTGCTCGAGCGCCGCCACGTGCCGATGCCGCGCAGCAGCTCCTTCCCCTCCGGTCACGCGGCGTCCGCCTTCGCCTTCGCGACCGGCGCCGGCCAGGCCGCCCACGTCCTCTCGGCCCCGCTCAGGGCGCTGGCGACCCTCGTCGGCTACTCGCGCGTGCATACCGGCGTCCACTATCCCGCAGACGTCCTGGTCGGTGCGTTCATCGGCGTCAGCGCGGCGGAGGCCGCCGGGAGGCTGCTCGATCGCTGAGCGCCGGTCCCGCCGTCACGGCTGGAGGACGGCGCTCCCCCGGATCAGCGGCCGCACGATCGGCGGCGCCCCGGGGATGCGGTCGCGGGCGAGGTCGTCGACCTCCAATCGCGAGGAGGCCAGCGTCGCGCCGGTGTCCCGGTTGCAGTGGCAGCCGTCGCCGAGGAACCGCCACGGCGCCTCGAGCCGGTCCTGCCAGCGCGCCAGGCGCGGGTCCTCGGCCCGCACGTGCTCGAGGAACAGCAGGCGGCCGCCGGGCTTGAGCACCCGCGCGACCTCGGCCACAGCGCCCACCGGGTCCGGCACGGTGCAGAGGACGAGGGTCGCGACGGCGGTGTCGAACGCGCCGCTCTCGAGCGGGAGGCGTTCGGCCGGCGCTTCGAGGATCTCGGCGGCCCGCGGCGAGGCGTCGAGGTGGGCTCGCAGCCGCTTCGCCATATGGGGATCCGGCTCGACCAGCACCAGCCGTTCGACCCGGTCCGGGTAGAGGTCGAGGTTATGGCCCGTCCCGGCGCCGATCTCGACCGTCGCTCCCGCCGCCGCGGCGAGCAGCTCGGTCCGCATCCGCCGCAGCCCGGCGTCCTCGGTCTTCTTCAGGCCGCGGTCGTAGGCGGCGGCGAAGAGGCGTCCCCAGGTCGCGTCGTAGATTCGCCCCATCTGCTCAACATAGCCGCCCGGCGCGGGTGAAGACGTCGGCTCCGAAGCCGGGCGGCCCGGGAGGCGCCGCGTAGCCGAGGTACGGGAGCCCGAAGGAGTCCTCGATCCAGCGCAGCGTCGTGTAGTGGTTGTAGGGGCGGCGGCTCACCGTCCCGGGCGCGACGCACGGCGAGAGGACCACCGCCCCGACGCGGCCGCCCCCGTTTCCGGGGATCGGGCCGCCGTTGCTTTCCACGCTCGGCCCGCGCGGCTCGCGACAGCAGGAGCCGGCCCCGCTCGCGGACTCGTCGAAGGTGATCAGGATCGCCCCGTGGTCGCGGTAGGCGGCGGAGCGCTCGATCCGCGGCACCCAGCGGCGCAGGAAGGCTTCGACCCCCGCAGGCCCGCCGGGCGCGCCGGGGTCGGCGCAGACGGCGTCGTGGCCGTCGGCGCAGAGGTCGGGCGAGATCAGCGCGAAGGCGGGCGAGCTCCCCTCGCTCCGCAGGTCGGCGCTCAGCCGGCGCAGGTCGACGACGTGCCGACGGCAGCCGCGGGGGAAGTCGATCAGCGAGCGGAAGTACACGAACGGGTCGTGGCGGGTCGCGTACTGGTCGCGCGGGCGCGCCTCCTGGGTCGGGTCGCGGGCGCCGATCGCCGGGTGGCGGCAGCCGACGGGCTCACCCGGGGCGGCGGAGCTCGCCAGGTCCTGCATGTAGGCCCGCCAGCGCAGGCCCCGGCGCTGGAGCTGGTCGCCGACGGTCCGGACGCGAGGCGGGTATACGCAGCCCTCGCCGACGACGACGCCGTTGGGCAGGAACCGCGACGCCCTCAGCGGCTCGAAGACGGGACAGTCCGCCTGGGTGGCGGGATTGGGCGGCTGCCCGCTGACCAGGGCGAGGTAGTTGGGGAGGCTGCGGTGGGCGATGCCGAAGTAGCGCGGAAGGAACGCCCCGCGGCTGCGCAGCGCCTTCGCCAGGTACGGGATCGGCGAGCGGGGCCCGAACGTCGCGCCCGCGTCGCGGTTCTCGAGGACGATCACGAAGACGTGGTCGACGCGAGGCGCCGCCGGCCGCGGCCGCGGCGGGCCCGACCCAGGCAGCGCCAGCAGGGCCGCGAGCGCGGCGAGGATGGCGAGCGCTCGGCTCAGGCGGCGTCGCGCTGCTCGGCGGCCTCGGCGGCCTGCGGTGCCCCCGCCGCCCCCTCGGCCGACGCGCTGGCGGCGGCGCGCTCCTCGTAGGAGCGCCGCGCCCCGTGGTCGACCTCGAACATCAGCTTGTCGATGCCCATCGCGCGGCCGATCGCCTCCCTGGCCGGGCGCGGGAGGAGCCGGGTGAACCGGTCCATGGCGCCGTTCACGCGGGGGACGAAGACGTCGAAGCGGGGCGCTTCCATCGCGTCGACGATCGCGTCGGCGACGTCCTCGGGCTCGACCGGTTTGATCCAGCGCTGGCCGAGGCCGCTGGTCAGCTCCGTGTTGACGACGGTCGGCATCACGCAGACGACCTCGACGCCGCTGCCGCGCAGCTCGGCCCGCACCGCCTCGCTGAGGCCGACGACGCCGTGCTTGGTGGCGCTATAGGTGGCGATCCCGGGGATTCCGGCCTTGCCGGCGTGGGAGGCGATGTTGACGATCCACCCCGCGCCCCGCGGGCGCAGCCGGTCGACCGCGAGCTGGGTGCCGGTGATGACGCCGTGGAGGTTGATCTCCAGCTGGCGCTGGATCGACTCCTCGCTCTCCTCGGCGAACGGGGTCACCGGCATGATGCCGGCGTTGTTGATGAGGGCGTCGATCGGCCCGAGCTGGCGCTCGGCCTCGCTCAGGAAGGATTCGAAGGAGCCGCGGTCGGTGACGTCGAGCGGCAGCGCGATCGTGCCGGCGCCGAGGGCCGCCGCCGTCTGCTCCGCCAGGGCGAGGTCGAGGTCGCCGATGGCGATGCGGCAGCCACGGCGGATCAGCGCCGTCGCGGTCGCCTTTCCGATCCCCCGGGCACCGCCGGTGATCGCAACCACCTTGCCGTTCAAGGACCGCCGCTCTTTCGCCATCTGACTTCCTTTCGTCGCGGCGAGCCTCAGCTCGCCGGCTTGTAGACCGTGACCACGGCGGCTCCGCCGAGGCCGATGTTGTGCTGGAGGGCCACTTCCGCCCCCTCGACCTGACGCTTGTCGGCTTCGCCGCGCAGCTGCCAGGTCAGTTCGGAGCACTGCGCGAGCCCGGTCGCGCCCAGCGGGTGGCCCTTGGAGATCAGGCCGCCGGACGGGTTGACCACGACCTTGCCGCCGAAGGTCGTCGCCTCTTCCTCCACCAGCTTGTGCGCCTCGCCCTCCTCGGCGAAGCCCAGCGCTTCGTAGGTGATGAGCTCGTTGGCGCTGAAGCAGTCGTGGAGCTCGCAGACGTCGATGTCGTCCGCGCCCACCCCGGCTTCCTCGTAGGCCTGCCGAGCGGCGGTCCTGGACATGTCCGCGCCGACGATCGTCATGCAGTCCGCATTCTCGTCGAAGCTGGAGCTGAGGTCGGTGACCATCGACTGGCCGACGATCTCGATCGCCTTCTCCCAGAGGTCGTGCTCGTCGACGTAGCGCTCGGAGGCGACGATCGCGCAGGCCGAGCCGTCGGAGGTGGGCGAGCACTGAAGCTTCGTCAGCGGGTCGTGGATCATCTTCGCCGCCTTGATGTCCTCGAGCGAGTACTCGTCCTGGAACTGGGCGTAGGGGTTGTTGACCGAGTGCTTGTGGTTCTTCCACCCGATCCAGGCGTAGTGGTCGGGTTCGGACCCGTACTTCTGCATGTGGTCGCGGCCGGCGTTGCCGAACATCTGCGGCGCGGGCGGCGACTGCTCCGGCTCGCGCAGCTCGAACATGCGCATCATGTGCTTGTCGAGGGCGGGCGTCCGGTCGGTGTACTTCATGCCCAGGCTGCCGGGCTCCATCTTCTCGAAGCCGACCGCCAGCGCGCAGTCGGCGATGCCCCCTCGGACCGCCTGACGGGCGAGGAACAGCGCCGAGGAGCCGGTCGAGCAGTTGTTGTTGACGTTGACGATGGGGATCCCGGTCAGCCCCAGGCCGTAGAGGGCCCGCTGTCCGTAGGTCGAGTCGCCGTAGCAGTAACCGGCGAAGGCCTGCTCGACGTCCTCGTAGGGGACCCCGGCGTCGGCCAGCGCCCTCTCCCCCGCCTCCTTCGCCCAGTCGGGGTAGTCGCCCTCCTTGGTGCCGGGCTTCTCGAACTTGGTCATCCCGACCCCGATCACAAACGTGCGGTCGCTCAAATTCTGCTCCTGTGGCGTCTGCCGCCCTCCCCAGGCGGCGTTTGGCTGGTCAGCCAGGAATCTACAGGGGCGCGGGCGCCGGCGGGCGCCCGAAGCCCCTCCCCTCCCCCGGGTTGGGCCAGACGACGAAGGCCAGGAAGGCGATCCCGATGCCGAGCGCGGTGGCGTACGCGCGTTGCCCGGCCGCGGTGAGCGCGTCCTCTCCGAGGGTGTCGGCCATAAGGACCACGTAGGTCGTGATCGCCGCGGTGAAGAGCGCGTACTGGACGGTGAGGAGCCCCAGGGAGAGCGCCGCCGCGATCGTCAGGACGACCGCCAGCGCCAGGTCGTCT
>JBLNAC010000344.1:0-6648 GCA_050259155.1 Syntrophothermus sp. | reverse complement strand
GCCGCGATCCCGAGCCCCTCGACGAACCACTTCAACGTCGGGCCGCTCGAGTTCCACCTCTACGGGCTGATCTACGCGCTCGCCATCTTCGTCGGCGGGGCGATCACCCTGCGCCGCTGGGAGGCGGAGGGCGGCTCCCGCGAGCTGGTCTACGAGGCGGTCCTCTGGGGCGTGCCGGCCGGCCTGATCGGCGGCCGCATCTACTTCGACCTCACCAGCAGCAGCGAAATCCCCCCGCACTGGTGGGGGCCGTTCGCGATCTGGGAAGGGGGGCTAGGCAGCTGGGGCGCGTTCAGCGCCGGCGTCGCGGTCGCCCTGTGGCGGGTGCACCGCGCCGGCGCCTCGGTCTCCAAGGCGCTCGACGCCGTCGCGCCGGCGATGCTGGTCGCCTTCGGGATCGGCCGCTTCGGCAACTACGTCAACCAGGAGCTGTTCGGCGAACCGTCGAGCCTGCCCTGGGCGGTCGAAATCGACCCCGCGCACCGCCCCGCCGGCTACGAGCAGTACGCGACCTTCCAGCCGACCTACTTCTACGAGTCGATCTGGGACTTCGGCTTTGCCGCCCTCCTCGTCTGGCTCGGCCATCACCGCCGGATCCGCGCACCCGGCCTCTTCGCGCTCTTCGTCACCGGCTACGCGGGCTTCCGCATCTTCGAGGAGCTGATCCGCGTCGACCCCTCCCACTACATCCTCGGCCTGCGACTCAACTTCTTCGTCGCCTGCCTGACGACAATCGCCGGCGCGGTCTGGTTCGCCTGGACACAGGGATGGTGGGGGCGCCGGCGCCGGCGCCGGCTGCCCGCGCAGACCGGAGAGCCCGGGACGCCCGACACCGGGTAGGGCGGGTGGCCGCTCCGGCGGCCCGGGGGGCGGCAGCTTCAGGCGGCCCGGTTGAGCTTCCCCCGCCCCGCGATCAGCGGCTGCGCCCCAGGGCGATTGGCGCTTCGCCGGTCGGGCAGCGGCTTTCGCCGCTTCCGAAGGCGACCCGGAATTCCCGGTGCAGGTCGCGCAGTCCCTTCCGCGTCCAGGTCTGCTTGACCTGCACCACCCAGTCCTCGTACCTCGACTCGGGGTTGGTGAGGACGGCCATGTTGTGGCTGTAGTCGCGGTCCTGGAGCAGGTCGCTGAAGACCGGGAAGCGGTTCTTCTTCCACCCTCGGTCGATGTTGATGCCCGCAGTCGTCGGGATCAGCCTGGCGGACATGCGGAAGCTGTTGACCCAGCCTGTGTTCCAGCCCCGGTTGTGAACCCACATGTTCGCGGTGACGCGGGCGCGGACTTCCGATTCGCCCGAGCGCACGCACTTCACGTATGGCCTGCTCGCCCCGTAGTCGAACCCATCGGGGAAGGAGCGGGCGCCGGGCGCCGAACACAGAAACGCCGCCGCCGCCAGAAGGGCGGAGAGGGCGATCGAGGCACCACGCCGGCGGCGGACAAGACCTGCGCTCCCCATGCAGCGGCCCTAACAGCTCGGGGGGCCGGCGGTGAAGGGGATCCGTCCATTACGCCACCGTGGTCGAGGGCATCGAGCGACCTCGCGTGGCTCGCAGTAGATCCGCTGGCCTCTCTTCAATCTGGCTCGCTGGCGCCGATCGGCGCGTAGAGGCGAGGAACTCATACCGCCTCGGCACGCGCAGAGCCCGATTGGTTGGCTCAAGAAGCCAGCTCAAGTTGCATGAGATGGCGTCGTCTCCCCTCGCGCCGTCCCGTGTGCTTGAAGCCAGCTTTCTCGAAGGCGGGCACCAAGCCCATGAATCGGTAGCTGGGGGAATCCGGGTCGACGGGGTAGGCCTCGACGATCTTCCCGCCGTGAGCGCGCGCATGGTCGACAGCGGCTTTGATCAGCTGCCGGGTAATGCCTCGCCCGCGAAGGTGGCGGCGGATGAACATGCATGCGAGCGACCAGGTATCCGGCTTCCCGACGCCGCCCAATCCTCGCCGGTAGGTGTCCCGAGGCGCGATCGAGCACCATGCGACGGGCGTCTCGCCGAGATAGCCGAGAAGTCCGACAGGCACGCCTGCCTGAACACGTCCACGCATTGCCTTTCGGCGGCTGGCTCCATCGGTATGACGCGCCTCCGCGCCCTCGGCTCGCCAAACCATGCACCAGCATGACTTCGGCCCGCCGCGTGACTCGAACAGTGCGGCGAAGTCATCCCAGCGGTCGCCGTCCACCTCGTGGAAGATGAGGCGTGGGAGGATGTCGCCGGCAAGCTCCGATTTGGACATCGTCCAGACGTTACGTGAGATGCCGTTCGAACTCTGGAGCGTGATGAATCGAGCAGGGTGGCATGGGTTGGTCGGCGGGCGGTTGCGGTGCAGCCTTTTCGGGCTGTCGTCGGCGGGCAAGCACGCCCTGCGTTTAGATTCGAGCCATGGATCCCGCCGACGCGGCGCTGGAGAAGGAGAGGATCAGGGCCCGCACTGTCGTTCTGGTGGTCGCCCTGGTCGCTGTAGTTGCCCTGGCGGTCCTCTGGCGTCGCGGATAGACCTGGCTTCCTCCGCGAGCCGAGCCGGCCCGCGCGAAGGCGTGGCCGGGGGCGCCCTGCCGGGACAACGCAGCGACAAAGTTACGGAGGAGCCGCCGTATTTGGCTCTCCGAGTGGGGCGGGCTGGACTCGAACCAGCGACCGACGGATTATGAGTCCGCTGCTCTAACCGACTGAGCTACCGCCCCGGGTGCAGTCTTTCGCTTTGTAGCGAGGATTCCTGCGGATCGCGAGCGCCGGAGGACGCTCGGGTCGGCTTCTCGCGGCGTCTCACGATCCGAGCATAGACCCGAAGCGAGAGGCGACGTTCGACAGCGGCTGGGCGCGCCCTTCGAGTAGCATCGCGCGAGTTAGCCAGGCTGCGTGAACGGGTTTTTGGGGGATGATGCGAGCCGCTGCTCCGAAGAGAACGCCGAGAGGTCCCATGCTGAGGTTCTGGGGGCTCGCTGCACTGCTTGCCGGATTGATCCTCGTCGGCTGCGGCGGGGGCGGTGGTGGTAGCACGGACTCCACGACGACCAAGACGGCGACCGCGCCCTCAGTCGGCGGCGTGAAGAAATGCCTGCGGGCGGGAGGCGCCACGAACGTGTCGGGCTCGGTCCTGCAGGCGGGCGAAGGGACGAGCGTCGGGATCGTGAAGGCGACCGGTCCCCAGGGCGCCGAGATCCAGATCGCCCTCTACGAAACGCCGTCGGAAGCCCAGATGGCGACCACGATGTTCAGCTCGGGCAACCGTGACAAACGCTTCGAAAACGTCGGCCCGGCGCTCATCGTCCTCGAAAAAGACGCGGCGGCGGCCGACCGCAAGCTGGCCGCGCGATGCGCCGGCGGCCCCCTCGCCTAGCCGGCCTCAGGCGCTGAACAGCTGCGCGAGGGAGCGGCCCACGTCGGGGGGCTCCTCCTCGCCCTTGGCGGCGGCGGCGGCGCCGTCGGCGAGGGCCTTGGCCGCGTCGGCGATCTGGTGGTCGCGGCCGCCGCGGATGACACCCGTCTTCTTCGCTTCGGCGAGGTCGGACTCCATCAGCCCGGCGAGCTCGGCGAGGCGCCGCAGGCCGACGGCGCCGGCGGTGCCGCGGAGCGCGTGGGCTTCGGCGCGCATCGTCTCGAAGTCGGTCGTCGCGGTCGCGAGGCCGGCGGAGATCACGTCGCAGCGACGCCGGGCCTCCTCGGCGAAGGCCTCGAGCAGCTCGGCGTTGTCCGGAGCGGTCTTTGCTTTGTCGGTCATTCCGCGATCACCTTTTCGACGACTTCGTCCATCTGTTCAAGGCCGAAGGCGCCCTCGACCGCCGCGCTCACCGTACCGGCCCTGTCGATCGCGAACAACCACGGCTCGGTCGGCAGGTGGAAGGCGCGCACCTGCGGCCGGACCCCCGTCTGCGGATCGTTGTCGTTGAAGACCTCCATGTGGATGAACGCCGCCCTCTTTCCGTATTCGTGCTTGGCCTGCTCGGCCACGTCGACGACGGGCCCGCAGACGTGACTCTGGCAGAACTTGGGGGTCGCGAACAAGAGCAGGATCGGTTCCTTTCCCAGCGCTTCCGCAAAATCGACTTCGTTCTGGCTGTCGGGGGGGATTCGGGTGGTGAGCTTCGAGAGGTCGCCCCCGACGTCCTGCGCGGTCGGCGTTTGGATCTTCGGCGCCGGCTCGCCCGGACGTGGGACCTGGGTGAATTCGCCCACTTCGGCGCTGGCCAGCAGGGTCGAGGTGATCCGCCCGTCTTCGCGGATCAGCGCCGCCATCCGCCAGGAGCCGTCGCGCGGGAAGGAGACGTCCGCGACGTAGACGACGCGGGCGGATTCGGGATCGTCGGCCGTCGTCTGCGATTCGAAGGCGGGCTTCGTCGCGAGGCTTTCGATCCTGGCCGGAAAGGGGCCGATCGCCGGTTCTTCGAGGGCCAGCGCCTGCGCCTTCGCCGCCTGGCCCTTGTTTCCGGGCGCCGATTTCGCCCCCGGCTTGGGCTCGGGAACCCGCGCGTAGTAGATCGCGACTTCGGCGTCGGTCACCTGTCCGCCTTCCCGTTCGCCGACCGAGAACGGATAGCGGTTGGCTCCCGGGTAGAAGACCGCCGCCTGGGGCGAGACGATCAGTTCGGTGTGCGCGTCGGTCTGTTTGATCAGCTGCTCGAGGCTGAGGCCGTCGGGCTGCGGGAAGGCGCTCTTGGGGGGCGCCGGGCTGCTCGGGACCGTCGCCGCGGTCGTCGACGCGGTTTCGCCGCCGCCGCCGCAGGCGGCGAGCCCGAGCGCGAGCAGGCAGGCGCAGGCGGGGGCGAGGCGGGCGGCGCGCATCGGCGTCATGTTATTGAGAGGCACCCCCTCCCACCCCCGCCCGCGGAGTCCCCGCCGCCGGGCGACAGGTAGGGTGCCTCCGTCTTCGAAACGACAGGAGGGGAGATGGCAGACCGCGCGGCGCTGATCACGGGAGGATCCGGGGGCATAGGCCTCGCCATCGCTCGCGCCCTCGGCGAACGCGGCTACGCGCTGACGCTCTCGGCCCGCCGCCCCGACAAACTCGAGCAGGCGGTCGAGGGGCTGCGAGCCGACGGCTTCGAGCTCCAGACCGTGCCCGCCAACGTGGCCGAGGAGGACGACCTGCTCGCCGTCTTCGCCGCCCACGAGGAGCGCTACGGGCGGCTCGACGCGCTCTGCAACAACGCCGGCGTCGGCATCGGCGGCCCGATGGACCAGACCCAGACCAAGTACCTCGACATGCAGCTGGCGGTCAACCTGCGCTCGCTCGTCATCGGCACCCGCGAGGGCCTCCCCCGGCTGCGCGAGGCCGGCGCCGAGCACGGCAAGGCGCTGATCCTCAACACCGCCTCGATCGCCGGCAAGGGCGGCCAGGCCTTCCTCTCGATCTACGGCGCGACCAAGGCCGCGGTGATCAACTTCACCCAGGCGACGGCGCGGGAAACGTCGGGGTCCGGGATCCAGTGCACGGCGCTCGCCCCCGGCTTCGTCGACACGGCGATGACCGACTTCGTCAAGGAGGCGGTGCCGGCGGAGAAGATGATCCAACCCTCCGACATCGGGGCGGCGGTCCACTTCCTGCTCGAGGTCTCTCCCAACTGCCATATCCCGGAGATCGTCTTCCACCGCTCTGGTGAGGGCCCCGACGCTCCCTGACCCGGCCGCGGCGCGGCTGAGGGTCCTCGTCGCCGCCTTCGGCGACGCGGGGCACGCGTTCCCCGCGATCGCCCTCGGCCGGGCGCTGGCGGCGCGCGGGCACGAGGTGACCGTCGAGACCTGGGAGGAGCGGCGGGCGGCGGTCGAAGGCGCCGGGCTCGGCTTCGCCGCGGCCCAGGAATACCGGATGTTCCCGCCGCCCAGCCCCGACTCCGACGACGGCCGCCACGCCGCCGCGGCGGCGCGGGCGCTGCTGCCCCTGCTGGAGGAGGTGCGGCCGCACGTCGCCGTCAGCGACATCCTCACGCTCGCCCCCGCCCTCGCCGCCGAGCGCGCGGGCGTGCCGCTGGCGACCCTGATCCCTCACGTCCACCCCGTGGTCGAGCCGGGGATGCCGTTCTTCGCGGTCGGGCTGCGCAGGCCGCGGACGGCGCTGGGGCGGGTGGCCTGGCGGGCGGGACAGCGGGCCCTGCGCGTCGGCCTCGAGCAGGGCCGGCGCGACCTCAACGAGCAGCGCCGGCGCCTCGGCCTGGCGCCGCTCGAGCGCTTCCACGGCGGCATCAGCCCCGAGCTCGCCCTGGTCGCCACCTACCCGCAGCTGGAGTACCCGCGCGCCTGGCCGCCGCACGTGCACGTGACCGGGCCGATGACCTTCGAGCAGGCCTACCCCGACGTTGAGCTGCCGGGGGGCGAGGAGCCGCTGGTCCTCGTCGCCCCGAGCACCGCGCACGACTCCGACAACGTCCTGGTGCGGACGGCCCTGGCGGCGCTCGCCCGCGAGCCGGTGCGGGTGGTGGCGACCACCAACCGCGTCGTTCCGCAGCGCCCGATCGCCGTCCCCGCGAACGCGGTGCTGGTCGATTGGCTCAGCTACAGCCAGCTGATGCCTGCGGCCTCGCTTGTCATCTCCCACGGCGGGCACGGGACCGTCGCCCGCGCGCTCGGCGCCGGCGCGCCGCTGCTCGTCTGCCCGATCACCGGCGACATGAGCGAGACGGCGATGCGGGTCGACTGGGCCGGCTGCGGCCTCTCGCTC
>JBLNAC010000343.1:0-5711 GCA_050259155.1 Syntrophothermus sp. | reverse complement strand
GGTGACCGGCGGCGCCTGATCGCCGTCGCCGACGCTCAGCCGCCGTTCCACCGATCGGACCTTGTCCTCGAGCGTCTGCCCCGGTCGGTCGCGCCGCTCGTCGAGCTTGAGCACCGTGTAGACGCGCGGGAGGCCGAGCTCGAAGGGGACGGCGTGGAGCTCGGCGACCACGGCGAGGATGTCCGCGGTGCTGCCCTCGAGCGAAGTCCCCATCGCGTGCAGCCGGTAGCGCACTCGGTCCTGGGTGGCGAGCCGCCGCTGGATCTCGGCGATGTAGGGGCTGGCGCCAACCTCGGCGCGGCCGAGGCCGATCACGGTGAGGTCGGCGGTGGCCATGCCCTGAGCCTAGATCACCGGGCGCGGCCCGGGCCCGCCGCGCTAGGGTGGCGCCCGGAGGCGCCGCGAGGCGAGGAGAGCAAGCGCACCATGGTCGAGAGCTGGACGAGAGCGCGGCGAGCGGCCGCCGCCCTGGCGCTGCTCCTCTCGACGTTGGCGGTGCTCGCCGCCCCCGCCGCGGCGGCGCCCAAGGGGCAGCTCTCGCACGCGGGCCGCTGGATCACCGACGCGCGCGGCCGGGTCGTGGTCCTGCACGGGACGAACATGGTTTACAAGGTCCCGCCTTACTACCCGGCCGCCGCCGGATTCGGCGCCGACGATGCCGCCTTCCTGCGCAGCATCGGCTTCAACGCGGTCCGGGTAGGGGTGATCTGGAAGGCGCTCGAGCCCGAACCCGGCGTCTACGACGAGGCCTACCTCGACCGGATCGCGGGCACGGTCAGAACCCTGGCCAAGCAGGGCGTCTTCTCGGTCCTCGACTTCCACCAGGACCTCTACAACGCGCGCTTCCAGGGGGAGGGGGCGCCCGACTGGGCGGTGCAGGACGACGGGCTGCCGGCGCAGCCCCGGCTCGGCTTTCCGACCAACTACTACTCGATGCCGGCGCTGCAGGCGGCTCTACGCCACTTCTGGGAAAACAGCCCGGGGCCCGGCGGCGTGGGGCTCCAGGACCGCTTCGCGGCGGCGTGGAGGCACGTCGCCGAACGCTTCGCCGGCAACCCGGCGGTGGCGGGCTACGAGATCTTCAACGAGCCCTTCCCGGGCCAGGGCTATCTGGCCTGCTACTCGCCCGCCGGCTGTCCCGAATTCGACGCGCAGCTGACCGCCTTCTACGAACGGGTCGACGCCGCGATCCGCGGCGCCGACAGGCGGACGCTGGTCTGGTATGAGCCGAACGTCCTCTTCAACTTCGGCGCCGTCACCAGAGTGGGGCCGCTCGCGGACCCGCGGACCGGGTTCGCCTTCCATACCTACTGCCTGACGAACGAGGCCCAGGGCTGTGCTTCGCACGCGACCACGTTCGCGAACGCCGATGCCCACGCCGCCGCCACCGGCGCGGCGCTGATGCTGACCGAGTTCGGCGCGACGAGCAGCCCCACCGACCTGCACCAGGTCCTCGACCTCGCCGACCGGCACATGGTGTCCTGGCTGGAGTGGATGTACTGCGGCTGCCAGGATCCGACGACCGCCGCCGTCCCCGACGAACAGGCGACCGTGTACGACCCGCACCGGCCGCCGCGCGGCTCCAACCTGGCGAAGGGCACCATCGCCGCCCTGGTCGAGCCCTACCCCCAGGCGGTGGCGGGGACGCCGCTCTCCTGGGGCTTCGCCCGCGGCAGCCGCACCTTCCGGCTGCGGTACGCGACCCGCAAGGCAAGCGGGACCGGCGCCTTCCCGGCCGGCTCCGTGACCGAGATCGCGGCGCCGCGCCGCACCTATCCGCATGGCTACGGCGTCCGCGTCAGCGGCGGGGAGCTGCTCTCGGCCCCTGGCGCGGCGACGATCCGGGTCGCCTCCTGCCGCCGCGGCGGCAGGATCGCGGTCGTCGTCGGACCGAGGGTCCGCGGCTCGCGCACCTGCGGCTGACGGCAGGAGGGGGGTGGCGAGGTTCACCCCTTGGGCTCCTGGGCGGCCTGCCCGCTCTGGCCGAGCATTGGGGTGCAGTCGCAACCACCCGAACCAAGGAGAAGAACCGTGAGCACCAAGACCAAGATCCGCAGCCTCGCCCTCGGCCTCGCCGCCTCAGCCCTGGCCCTGAGCGGCCTCGCCGGAACCGCGGGCGCGGCCTCGCCGGCCCCGACCAAGGTCCTGATCCAGGCCGAGTCCGGCGGCTTCTTCGGCTACGTCAAGAGCCCGAAGCTCGCCTGCAAATCCGACCGCACCGTGATCCTCTTCCGCCAGCTCGGCTCGACCCAGAGGCCGGCCAGCGACGAACAGGTCGGCATGGACCTCGCCCAGCCCAACAACGAAGGCTACGAATGGAACATGGGCAACCCGGGCCTGCACAGCGGCCGCTACTACGCCCGCGCCGTCCGCGCGCCCGGCTGCCTCGCCGCCAACAGCGTCACGCTGCGGGCCCAGCCATAGGCCCGCCCGCCGCGACATCGCGCGCCGCCGCCCCGGGGGCGGGGCGCCGGTGTCGCGGCCGTCGGCAGCCGCCTCCCGCCGGCCAGATGGACGCGCCGCCGCCGGACGTGTAACGTCGCCTCCATGCCGCACAAGGCTGCCGACCGCATCCGCAACGTCGCCCTCGTCGGGCACCGGGGATGCGGGAAGACCAGCCTGTACGAGGCGATGCTGTTCGAGGCGGGGGCGATCAACCGGCTCGGTCGCGTCGACGACGGCTCGACGGTCTCCGACCACGAGCCCGACGAGCAGCGCCGAGGGCTCTCGATCAACGCCTGCGTCGCCTGCTTCGAGCACCAGGACCGTGAGATCAACCTGATCGACACGCCGGGCGACCCGAGCTTCGTCGCCGACGCCGCGGCGGCGATCCGCGCGGCGGACTCCTGCGTCGTCGTCGTCAACGCGGTCGCCGGGGTGGAGGTGAACACCGAGCGCCTCTGGCAGCGGGCCGACGCCGAGGGGCTGGCCCGCCTCGTCTTCGTCAACATGCTCGACCGCGAGCGCGGCGACTTCTTCGCCGCCCTCGACTCGCTCAAGTCCGCCTTCGGACAGCACGTCGTCGCGACCGAGATCCCGATCGGCGCCGAGCACGACGTGCGCGGCGTCGTCGACCTGATCGACATGGAGGCCTTCGTCTACGAGGGGAGCGGACGCGAAAACGCGGAGCGGCTCGCGATCCCCGACGACCTGCTCCCGCTCGCCGAGGAGTACCGGGAGAAGCTGATGGACGAGGTCGCCGAGAACTCGGACGAGTTGATGGAGCGCTACCTCGACGGCGATGAGATCGCCCACGAGGAGATCGTCACCGCGCTGAAGCGGGGCGTCACCGAGGGGCATCTCTTCCCGGTCACCTGCGGGGTCGCGACCAGGAACCTCGGGACCAACCGGCTCCTCGACGCGCTGGTCGAGGATCTGCCGTCGCCGCGGATGCGGGGCCCGCTCGCGGCGCTCGACGGCGACGGCGAGGAGATCCAGATCGCCCCCGAGGACGGGGGCCCGCTCGTCGCCTACGTCTTCAAGACCACGGCCGACCCCTACACGGGCCGGATCAACCTCTTCCGCGTCTACAGCGGGACCGTCCGCTCGGACTCCCAGGCGGTCAACGTCACCCGCCATCAGAAGGAGCGGATCGGGCAGCTGGCGCAGCCCCTGGGCAAGGAGCTGCGTCCGGTCGCCGAGCTCGGCGCCGGCGACATCGGCGCGGTCGCCAAGCTAAAGGAGACGCGCGCCGGGGACGTGCTCGGCGACGGCTCGCGGGAGGTCGCCGTGCGCCCGCTCGACCTACCGGCGCCGGTGATGGCGTTCTCCTACGAGCCGAAGTCCAAGGGCGACGAGGACAAGGCGGCGACGGCGGTGCGGCGGCTGAGCGAGGAGGATCCGACCCTCGACGTCCACCGCGACCCGCAGACCGGCGAGCAGATCATCGCCGGGCTGACCCAGGTCCACGTCGAGGTGCTGGTCGAGCGAATGCGGGAACGGTTCGGCGCCGAGATCGAGCTGCACCCCCCGCGCGTCCCCTATCAGGAGGCGATCCGGCGCCCCGCCGCGGCCCATTCCCGCTACAAGAAGCAGACAGGCGGCAAAGGGCAGTTCGCCGACTGCGCGATCGAGATCGAGCCCGGCGAGGACGGCACCGGCCTCGAGTTCATCGATCAGATCAAGGGCGCCGCGATCCCGGGCGGGTTCATCCCCGCGGTCGAGAAAGGGGTCCTCGAAGCGATGCAGCACGGGACGGTCGCCGGCTACCCGGTCAAGGACGTCCGCGTGCGCCTGGTCGACGGCAAGCACCACGACACCGACTCCTCCGAGATGGCGTTCAAGATCGCCGGCGCGATGGCCTTCAAGGAGGCGATGGCGGAGGCGGACCCGTTCCTGCTGGAGCCGATCGTGAAGCTCACGATCAACTGTCCCGACGCGGTGGTGGGCGACGTGATCGGCGATCTGAACTCGCGCCGCGGCCGGCCCCTGGGCATGGAGGCCAAGGGGTCGACCACCGAGGTCAAGGCCGAGGTGCCGATGTCGGAGGTGCTCGACTTCGCCCCCGACCTGCGCGCGATCAGCGGCGGCCGCGCCGAGTTCACGATGGAGTTCGAGCGCTACGAGGAAGTCCCCGCGCACCTTGCCTCGAAGGTCGTCGGCGCCGCGGGCGCCGGCGCGGTCACCGCCTGAGGCCGGCGTCGCGGGCGACGATCACGCCCATCGCGACGAAGATCAGCGCGCCGACGGGACCGAGCAGCGTGGCCGGGTCCGAGAGGTTGCCCCGGCGCCGCTCGTCGAAGCCCGCGACCGCATCGACGCTGTCGACCGCCACGCCGACGGCCGCGACCGACGCCACCGCCGACGGCGGGGCGGTGAGCAGCGCGAGCGCCAGGGCCAGCTCGCGGGCGCTGAAGAGGCGGCCCACGAAGCGGTTCGAGTGCTCCGGGTCCATCCCGAAAAGGGTGACGGTCCGGTCGGGGGCGAGCCAGGCTCCGACGCCGATCGCCGCGCGGCTGACGCCGAGGATGTGGCGGATGCCGGACACCGGACCGGAACATAGCGCGCCGCGACCTGCGCCGGCCGCCGCGCACGCCTAGAATCGCCGCGATTCCCGCCCGCGTAATCGACAGCTGGCGAACCGCGGTGCCGCTGCTCGCCCTGGTGGCGCTGGCGGCGACCTGGGGCACCCATCCGGCGACGCCGGTCGTGGTCGTCGTCGACCTCTTCCTCGCCGGGGCGGTGATCGCCGCGGTCTCCCACGCCGAGACGATCGCGGCGAGGGTGGGAGAGCCGTTCGGCTCGCTGGTGCTGGCGGTGGCGGTCACAGTGATCGAGGTCGGGCTGATCGTGACGCTGATGGTCGCGGGAGGAGACAAGACCGGGACACTCGCCCGCGACACCGTCTTCTCGGCCGTGATGATCACCTGCAACGGCGTCGTCGGCCTCGCGATCCTGATCGCGGCGCTGCGCGAACGGCTCGCGGTCTTCAACGCCGAGGGGTCGGCGACCGCGTTCGCGACCGTGATCACGCTGGCGACGCTCAGCCTCGTCCTGCCGCGCTTCACGACCAGCACGCCGGGCCCCGAGTTCTCCGCCTCGCAGCTGGCCTTCGCCTCGATCGCCTCGATCGCGCTCTACGGGCTGTTCCTGCTCGTGCAGACGGTCCGGCACCGCAGCCACTTCCTCCCCGACGGGGAGGAGGAGGGCGGCGGGGACCACGGGCCGCCGCCGACGCGGGCCGAGGCGCTGCGAAGCCTGGGGCTGATGGT
>JBLNAC010000342.1:0-5335 GCA_050259155.1 Syntrophothermus sp. | reverse complement strand
CGTCGTCGGCGGCAGGCAGATGAAGGAGCTCCGTCGCGATCTCCAGGTGGTGTTCCAGGACCCGTACGGCAGCCTCAACCCCCGGATGACGGTCGGCGAGATCGTCGGCGAGGGCCCGCTCGTCCACGGGCTGACCGACAAGGCCAAGCGCGAGGAGCTGGTTCGCGAGCTGCTGGCCAAGGTCAGCCTCAACCAGAGCCACATTCACCGCTACCCGCACGAGTTCTCGGGTGGCCAGCGCCAGCGGATCGGGATCGCCCGGGCGCTCGCCCTGAACCCGGACTTCGTCGTCTGCGACGAGCCGGTCTCGGCCCTCGACGTCTCGATCCAGGCGCAGATCATCAACCTGCTCGACGACCTCCAGGACGAGTTCGGCCTCACCTACCTGTTCGTCGCCCACGACATCGGCGTCGTCCGCCACATCTCCGACCGGATCGCGGTCATGCACGACGGCAAGATCGTCGAGGAGGGAAGCGCCGACCAGGTGTGCGAGCACCCCGTCGACCCCTACACGAAGAAGCTGCTGACGGCGGTCCCGATCCCGGACCCGCGGGAGAGCCGCGAGCGCAGGGCGAAGACCGGCGCCGCCGGCTGAGGGGGCCTGGCGCCGCTCCTCGGCGGGTAGCCTGTGGACGGTGAGCCTGCCCCTCTCGCCTCCGATCAAGCCACAGCTGGCCCTCACCCGCAAGCAGCTTCCGAGCGGGGAGGAGTGGGCCTACGAGCCGAAGCTCGACGGATTTCGCGCGATCGTCTTCGTCGACGGCGAGGAGGTCCACATCCAGTCGCGCAGCGGCAAGGATCTGGGGCGGTACTTCCCCGAGCTCCGCTTCTCCCCCGGGCGCTGGGTGCTCGACGGGGAGCTCGTCGTCCGCGACGCCGCCGGCAACCTCCAGTTCGACCTGCTGCAGGAAAGGATCCATCCGGCGCAGTCGCGGATCGAGCTCCTGGCGCGCGAGATCCCCGCCGACTACGTCGCCTTCGACCTCCTCGCCGAGGACGACGAAGAGCTGCTCGAGGCGCCGCTGGCGGAGCGGCGCCGCCGGCTCGAGGCGATCGCCGCCGTGGCGGACCTGGAGCTGACCCCCCTCACCACCGACCCGGGGGAGGCCGAGCGGTGGCTGGCGAGCATCGAGGGGGTGATGGCCAAGCAGCTCGACGCGCCGTACCAGCCGGGCAGGCGCCGGGGGATGGCCAAGATCAAGCGCGAGCGGACGATCGACTGCGTGGTGATGGGCTGGCGCCCGGGCAAGGAGGAGGGCACCGTCGGGTCGCTGATACTCGGCCTCTACGACGACGGCGAACTGCGCAGCGTCGGCCACATCTCCGGCTTCAGCGCCGCGGCGAAACGCAGCATGCGGACTCTGCTGGCGCCGCTGGAGACCGGCGAGAGCGGCAGCGCGGAGCCGAGCCGCTGGACCGGCGGCCGCGATCTGGAGTGGGTGGCGCTGCGGCCGGAGCTGGTGATCGAGGTCGGCTACGACCACGCCGCCGGCGGGCGCATCAGGCACGGGGCGCGCTTCCATCGCTTCCGCGACGACAAGGCGCCGGCCGAGTGCACCTTCGATCAGCTGGACGAAGGCCGCTAGAAGAGCGAGCGCTGCTCGGGGCCGCCGGAGGAGGCCTCTCGCTCCGACGAGCCGGCCTGCGGCCGGCTGTGAGTATCCGTCGGCTCGGGAGACCTCCTCCCGCGGCCCCAACCTCTGACGCCTCTCGTCGCGATCCTCCTGTCGGCGGGCCTCATGTGGGCACGGTCGCCGTAGAGAGCTTCGTAGCGAGGCACGAGGTCCGGGCGCTTGGCCTGCAGCCAGGCGAAGAAGACGTCTTTCACCTCGCCGCGGAGGTGGAGGGCGACGCCGCCGAGGAAGGAGGCGCCGGCCTCGCGCGCGCGCTCGACGATCGGCCGTACCTGATCGGGGTCGTCGTTGATGCCGGGCATCAGCGGCGCGATCAGGACGCCGGACTCGATCCCCCGCCGGCGCAGCTCGGCGACCGCTTCGAGGCGGGCGGCGGGGCTCGGCGTGTGCGGCTCGGTCGCCCGCCAGGCCTCCTCGTCCAGTGTCGGCACCGAGAGGTTGACCGAGACCGGCAGCCGCTTCGCCATCCGCTCGTAGAGCTCGACGTCGCGCATCACCAGCGGCGACTTGGTGAGGACCGAGACGGGCGTATCGGCCTCCTCGAGCGCCGCCAGGACCTCGGGCATCATCGCGTAGCGGCTCTCGACCCATTGGTAGGGGTCGGTGTTGGTCCCCAGCGCCACCAGCTCCCGCTTCCAACTCGGCCGCGCCAGCTCGGTTCGCAGCAGCTCCGGCAGGTTGACCTTGACGACGATCTCCCGCTCGAAGTCCCGCCCCGCGTCGAAGTCGAGGTAGGTGTGCGTGGGACGGGCAAAGCAGTAGACGCAGGCATGGGTGCATCCCCGGTAGGGGTTGACGGTCCAGTCGAAGCCGAAGCGGCCGCCGGGGACGTGGTTCAGCGCCGAGCGTGCCCGGACCTCGTGGAAGTTGATCCCCATCGCCTCGGGCGCGTCGAAGGTGCGGACCACGGCGCCGTCGCCGACGCCCGGCAGGCGTAGATCCCTCTCGACTCGCTGCTCGTCCCAGCGCATGCGAACATATGTTCGCACGAAGGGCGGATGCCCTAGCGCGGCAGCTCGCCGCGGATCACGTAGCGGAGCACGTCCACCACCTGCTCGGAGGTGCGCGCGGTCGCCTCGGCGGCGCGGTCGACCTCCTTCAGCGCGTGGTCGAGCTCGTGGTCGTGGAGGGTGATGAGCGGCTTCCCGAGGGCGGCGGCGTAGCCCGCGTCGAAGGCCGCGTTCCACTGGCGGTACCGGTCGCCGAAGCGGACGACGACGACGTCGGCGGCGGCGATCAGCGTCCGGGTGCGGATCGCGTTGACGCCTGCGCCCTTGTGGTCGCGCCAGAAGGCCTCGCTCTCCTCCCCCAGGGTGCCGGTGCCGGCGTCGTCGGAGGCGGCATGGTCGGTCACGGGGGCGGAGAACTCGACCGGCAGGCCCGCGGAGGCGGCCCCCGCCTCGATCCGCTCCCGCCAGTCGCTGTGGATCTCACCCGAGAGGTAGACGCTCCAGACCCGCTCGCTCATCGCCCGATCCTACGAAACCGCGAAAACGGCCGATATACGGACCTTTTCGCGGTCTCGCGGGCAGAGCGCTACGCTAGTTAACGTGAACGTAAGGAACAGGTTCGCGGGTGGCGCGAGCCGTGGCGCGAGACGTGACGGCTACAAGTGGTGGGCGCTCTCGTGCACCAGCCTCGGGCTCCTCCTCGTCGCGACCAACTCAGGCACGCTGATCATCGCCCTGCCCGACCTGGAGCGTGCCCTCGGGACCAGCCTGCTCGAACTGGTCTGGGTGATCCTCGCCTACATGATCTCCTGCACCGTGCTGGTGCTGACCGCCGGGCGCCTCTCGGACCTCTTCGGGCGCAAGCCCGCCTTCGTCGGCGCCTTCCTCGTCTTCGGCCTCGCCTCGCTCGGCGCGGGGTTCGCCGCCGACGGAACCCAGCTGATCCTCTGGCGCGTGCTCCAGGGAATAGGCGGCGCCTTCATCTTCGCCAACGGGCCCGCCCTGGTCACCGACGCCTTCCCGAGGGAGGAGCTCGGGCTGGCGATGGGGACGAACACGATGATCGCCGCCGTCGGGCTCGTGATCGGGCCGGTGTTGGGCGGCGCGCTCGTCGCCGTCTCCTGGCAGTGGGTCTTCTGGTTCAACGTGCCGCTGGCGCTGGCGGGTGCCCTGTGGTCGGGTGCGGTCCTTCGCGAGCTCGCCCGCCGCGACACCGTGCGCGGCCTCGACCTGCCGGGCACGCTCACCTTCGTCGTCGGGCTGACCGGCCTCGTCTACGGGATCTCCCGCGGCGGCATCTCCGGCTGGGACGACCCCCTGGTGATCGGTGGGCTGCTCCTCGCCGCCGTCCTGCTGCCGCTCTTCGTCCTGATCGAGCGGCAGGGCCGGGCGCCGATGCTCGACCTGTCGATCTTCCGCAACCGGCTCTTCGCGGCGGCGAGCGCGGCGACCTTCATCAACGGCCTCGCGCGCTTCGCGCTGATGTTCATCTTCGTCTTCTACTTCCAGGGAGCGCAGGGGGACGACCCGATCGTGGCGGGCCTGAAGCTGGCGCCGATGGCGCTCGGGATGCTCGTCGCGTCGCCTCTGGCCGGGGCCTGGGCCGACCGCCACGGCTCGCGCCTGCTGGCGGCGCTGGGGATGCTCGTCACCGCCGCGGGCCTGGCACTGATGACGACCCTGCAGGCCGACACGCCCTACTGGCAGACGATGCTGTGGCTGACGATCGTCGGCGTCGGCTCCGGCATGTTCATGTCGCCCAACACGGCGGCGATGATGGGCACCGTGCCGACCGAGCGGCGGGGCGTCGCCGCGGGCGTGCGGACGATGCTGCAGAACACGGGCGCGGTGATCTCGATCGCCTTCGTGCTGGCGGTGGTGACCGCCTCGGTGCCGCGGCCGGTCCTCTTCAAGATCTTCTCGGGGCTCGCCTCCGGGCTGACGAGCGCCCAGCTCGATCCCTTCGTCGCCAACATGCACGACGCGCTCTGGGTCCTCGCCGCGGTCTCCCTCCTCGGCGCCGCAGTCTCGATGCTGCGACCGGCCGAGCGGCCCCACGCCCTCTCCCGCGAGGAACGGGCGCTGGCGCTCGACGAGGGGATCCGCGAGGAGATCGAGGCGACACCATGAGCGCGGAGCGACCGGGCGAGCTGCGGATCGGCGACGTCGCCCGCCTGGCCGGTACGACGCCGCGGACGATCCGCTACTACGAGGAGATCGGGCTGCTCCCGGTGCCTGCCGAGCGGGCGCCGGGCTCCCACCGCACCTACGGCAGGGCCGACGTCGAGCGCCTCCGCGAGCTGCTGCGGCTCAAGGAGCTCCTGGGAGTCTCGCTGGAGGAGCTGAAGGAGCTGGTCGCGGTCGAAGGGGCGCGCGCGGCGTTGCGCCGCGAGTGGCGCGAGGGGGTCGAGGACCCGGTCCGGCGCCGCGAGATCCTCGCCGAGTCGGCGGCCCACATCGGCCGCCAGCTGCAGCTCGTCCGCCGCCGGCGCGAGGAGATCGCCGGCCTCGAAGCCGAGCTGCTGGCGAAGCGCAGGCGGGTCCGGGAGCTGCAGCGGCAGGCCCGGGCGGGCGACCGGGCCGCGACCTAGGTCGCGCCGCTCCCGACGCCGGCCTGCTGCTCCTCGAAGTGCTTGCTGAGCATCGTCACCTGCCCCTGGTAGCTGGAGCCGAGCCCGGTCCCGTAGAGGCGCTCGGCTGGCGCCTGCATCCACTCCAGCCCGAGCTTGCAGACCGGCTGGCGGTGCTCGA
>JBLNAC010000341.1:0-3336 GCA_050259155.1 Syntrophothermus sp. | reverse complement strand
GAGCCCGAAGAACACGACGCCGGCCGATGCGATGTAGGCGAGGGCCTCCGCCAGGCGCGGGGTCAACCCGGTGAGCGAGGTGATGATCTCGCCTTCGCCAGCGATGTAGGCGGCGAGGTTCGCGATGAAGGCCACCGTCAGCAGGGCGAAGACGACCCACAGGAGCGCGACCCCGGCTCGGCCGCGGAAGACGTACAGGCCCATGAGCTCGATGACCTGGAGCTCCCGGCCGGTGCGGAAGCAGATCTCGGCCAGCATCAGGTGGATCAGCCAGTTCGCGGCGAGCGCGACGAGGAGGATCGCCAGCATGGCGGGGAGACCAGCACGCTCGGCCAGGTAGGGGACGGCCATGATCCCGGCGCCGACCCCCGCGCCGACCATGAGGAAGGTCGCCTGCCAGAAGGAGAGCCGCGTCCCGCGCATCGCCCCCCTCCTCCCGATGGACCCACCGCTCGCCCGTAGGGGACATCGTCGCGCGGGCGAGCCCGGCGGCAAGGCCCGAACGTCCGGATGCGGCGGGCCGCTCAGCCTTGCGGGTCGCAGCCACCGCGCCGGCGGCGGCCGCGGCGCCCGCCCGCGTCAGGGCGCGATCAGGACCTCCGCCTCGATCTCGACCGGCAGGCCGAACGGCAGCTCGGCCATCCCGACCGCCGATCTGGCGTGGGCGCCGGCTGCGCCGAAGACCTCGAGGATCAGGTCCGAGAAGCCGTTGATCACGGCCGGTTGGCGGTCGAACCCGGGGGCGGAGTTGACCATCCCGAAGACGCGCACCCAGGCGTCGATCCGATCCAGGTCGCCGAGTTCCCGCTGGAGGCTCCCGAGGATCGAGAGCCCCGTGAGGCGGGCGGCCGCGTACGCCTCCTCGAGGGTGACCTCCGTCCCGACCTTGCCGAACGGGCCGGCCGAGGTCCCGTCCGCGGCCTGCGGGCCGTGGCCGGATACCAGGGCGCGGTCGCCGACCACCCGGACGAAGCTGAACGGCAGCCGCACGCCGGGCGGCACACGCAGCGGCGGCGGGAGCGCCAGCCCGAGCTCCGCCAGTCTCGCCTCGACCCGCATCGCGCACCTCCTCATCCGCCTGGCCGGGCTCCACGATACCCGCGTCAGCTGCCCGCGCAGCGCCGGGGCGCGATGCCGGACCCGAGCTTCGGATTTGTACGAGTCAAGCACAAACGCTACGATGAAGGCGGTGGCAGCCGGCCGCGTCGTCGCCGCGACACGCGGTCGGGGCCGCATCGGATCGGAGTTCGGAGGGTCTGACGTGAGCCAGGAGTTCTTCGGCGGCGTGCCGGACCGCATCCCGTTCGGGGGGCTCGGGTCGAGCGAGCCGCTGTCGTTCAAGGTGTACGAACCGGACCGGCTGGTCCTCGGCAAGCGCATGGAGGATCACCTTCGGATCGGCGTTTGCTTCTGGCACTCGTTCGCCTGGCCGGGCACCGACATGTTCGGCGCCGGCACCCTCGATCGCCCCTGGACGGGTGCGGCGATGGACCCGATGGACGCGGCCCGGGCGAAGATGGCCGCCGCCTTCGAGTTCTTCACCAAGCTCGGCGTCCCGTACTACTGCTTCCACGATCGAGACGTGGCCCCGGACGGCGCGAGCTTCGCCGAGTTCCGGGCGAACCTCGACGCTCTCGCCGACGACGCGCTCGGCTACCAGGAGCGGACGGGCGTCACCCTCCTCTGGGGCACCGCCAACCTCTTCAGCCATCCCCGCTACGCCGCCGGCGCCGCGACCAACCCCGACCCCGAGGTCTTCGCCTACGCGGCGGCGCAGGTGAAGAACATGCTGGAGGTGACGCAGCGCCTGGGCGGCGCGAACTACGTCCTGTGGGGCGGCCGAGAAGGCTACGACACGCTCCTCAACACCGACCTCCGGCGCGAAGGGCGGCAGCTGGCCCGCTTCCTCCACCTCGTCGCCGAGCACAAGCATCGGATCGGCTTCGAGGGCCAGCTCCTCATCGAGCCGAAGCCGATGGAGCCGACGAAGCACCAGTACGACTACGACGCCGCGAC
The DNA here is from genome assembly GCA_050259155.1 of Syntrophothermus sp. Classification (GTDB taxonomy): domain Bacteria; phylum Actinomycetota; class Thermoleophilia; order Solirubrobacterales; family 70-9; genus VAYN01. Next base: position 1,320 of record JBLNAC010000341.1, on the reverse strand, counting down.
CGTCCACGGGTTCCTCGTCCGCAACGGCCTCGAGGGCGAGTACAGCCTCAACATCGAGGCGAACCACGCCACGCTGGCCGGGCACAGCTTCCACCATGAGATCGCCTACGCCGTGGCGAACGGCGTCTTCGGCAGCGTCGACGCGAACCGGGGCGACCCCCAGAACGGCTGGGACACCGACCAGTTCCCGAACTCGGTCGAGGATCTGGCGATGCCGCTCTACGAGATCCTCAGGGCGGGCGGCTTCACCATCGGCGGCTTCAACTTCGACGCGAAGCTGCGGCGCCAGAGCATCGACCGGACGGACCTGTTCCATGCCCACATCGGCGGGATCGACACCCTCGCCCGCGCCCTCCTCGTCGCCGCGGCGATGGTCGAGGACGGGACGCTGGCGCGGATGGTCGAGGAGCGCTACGCCGGCTGGGGCGACGGCCTCGGCTCGGCGATCCTCGACGGCTCGCTGAGCCTCGCCGACCTGGCCGGGCGGGTCGAGGCCGGCGAGATCGATCCACGGCCGGTCTCCGGGCGGCAGGAGCTCTACGAGAACGTCGTCAACCGGCAGATCTGGGCAGCCGACGAGGCGCCCGTGGGGGCCGGGAGGGCCTGATCGCCCACGGCCGGGGAGGCGACGCCGGGGCAGCCGACGCCGGCTGCCCTCACCCCTGCCCCGGGCTCGTGGAGTCGATGTCTCGACGACGGCGTCGCTTGAACGGTGGCGCGTAAGGCGTCGAGCGCCTGGCCACCGGGCCCCGCTAGCCGCGCAGCTCGAGCTGGGCGCGCTCGCGCTGGGTCACCTCGTCCGGCTTCTTGCCGAGGATGATCATGCCGAGGACGTCGTCGGCGGTGACGTTGTCCTTCTTCACCGTGTCCACGATGCTGCCGTGGTACATGACGCTGATCCTGTCCGACAAGTCGAAGACATCGTGGATGTCGTGGCTGATGAGGAAGATCCCGATCCCCTCGTCCTTGAGCTGGCGCACGAGGTTGCGGACCTGGGCGGTCTCGGCCGGCCCGAGCGCGGCCGTGGGCTCGTCCATGATGAGGATCCGGGCGTTGAAGTAGACGGCACGCGCGATCGCCACGGCCTGTCGCTGACCGCCGGAGAGCGACTTCACGGGCTGCTTGAAGTTCTTGAAGTTGGGGTTGAGGCGACCCATGATCTTGCGGGTCTCGGACTCCATGCTCGAGTCGTCGAGCGAGCCGAGCCGCGACGTCTTCTCTCGGCCGAGGAACATGTTCCCGGGCGCGTCGATGTTGTCCGCTAGGGCCAGCGTCTGGTAGATGGTCTCGATGTTGTAGGCCTTGGCGTCGCGCGGGTTC
>JBLNAC010000340.1:0-5753 GCA_050259155.1 Syntrophothermus sp. | reverse complement strand
ATATCGGGGAGACAGGATTTGAACCTGCGACCGCTCGGCCCCCAGCCGAGTGCGCTACCAGACTGCGCCACTCCCCGTGGGTATGGACATTCTGACGGATCGGCCGGGCGGCGGCTAGGCTGCCCAGGGCGCGCGGCGGTAGCTCAATGGCAGAGCCTCAGCCTTCCAAGCTGATGATGCGGGTTCGATTCCCGTCCGCCGCTTGATCTGCTCGCCTAAAGGGCGGCGGCGCGCGGACCGATGCGGCAGCGATGACGCGCTTCCGATGCCCGCTGGGCGCGGCCTCGGCCTGCGCGATGATCCTGGTGCTGCTCTCGGGATGCGGCGGCTCGCCCGATTCCACGGGCACGGGGGCCGGGGGAGCGGCCCGCCACGGCTCCGGGCCCGAGGCCTACGTCGACTGGCCCTACTTCGGCCGGGTGCCGCAGCGCACCCACTACCTGCCGGCGCGCAGCCGGGTGCTGGACCCGCCGCTTACGGAAGCCTGGTCGGTCGACACGCACGGGCTGATCGAGTTTCCGCCGGCGATCGCGGGCGGCGTCGCCTACGTGGTCAACAAGTTCGGCAACGGCAAAGCGGTGCGGCTGAGGGACCGACGCATCCTCTGGGAAGTCAACCTGCGGCCCAGCAACCGGGGGAAGCCGCTCGACGTGACGGGTCCCGCCTATGCGGAAGGGCGCGTCTTCGGCGCCTACATCGACGGCTATCTCGCCGCCGCCGACGCGGCGAGCGGAAAGAGGCTGTGGGTCGACAAGCTGCACGCACACCTCGAATCCTCGCCGCTGGCGGTCGACGGAAGGCTCTACCTGGGCACCGACGACGCCGACGTGATCTGTCTCCGCGCCGCCGACGGCGCCATCCTCTGGCGCTTCGAGGCGCCCGGCGCGGTCAAAGCCAGCCCGAGCTACGACGACGGTCGCATCTTCGTCGCGGACTACGAGAGCTCGATGTTCGCCCTCGACGCCGCCACCGGGAGACCGGTCTGGCGCACGAACACGAGCCGGGTGGCGCCGTTCGGGGAGGGAGGCTTCTTCTCCTCGCCGGCGATCGGCTTCGGGCGCGTCTACGCCGCGCGCGACGACGGCGTCGTCTACGCCTTCGACGAGCGGACGGGACGGGTGGACTGGGCCTTCCCCACCGGCGCCGCCGTATACGGCTCCCCCGCCCTCGCCCAGGTGCCCGGGACGCCGCCGACCGTCTACATCGGCGCCGAAGACGGGCGCTTCTACGCGCTCGACGCCCGCACGGGGAGGTTGCGGTGGAGTCACGACGTGGGCGGCCCGATTCCCGGCACCGCGACGGTGATCGGGCACACCGTCTACACCTCGAGCTTCACGACCGGGGAGACGACGGGATTCGACGTCCGCACCCATCGACCCGACTTCCACCTGAAGCAGGCCGGATACACGCCGGTGGTCTCCGACGGGCGCCGCCTGTTCCTGATCGGCTACTTCGCGCTGGTCGCACTCGAATCGGCCCGGCGCCGAGACCTGAAAGCGCCGGTTCATACGTCCAGCTGATCAACCGGCGGCGGGTCCGATCTGAAAGGGTCCCGCCGGGGGCTTAGCGAGGAAAGCTGACCCCCGCTTCCGACGTAGCGACAGGGGCGAGGGCTACGCCGTCGTCCCTGTCGTCTTCTCTTCCAACTCGGCGGGGAATTCCGCCAGCACCTGGCGGCGCAGGAGGGCGACGCCGGCCGCGAAGAGGATCGCGAAGAGCAGGATCCCGAGCGGCTTGCCGAAGGCAGCAATCGGCGCCCAGAGGATCAGCGCCAGGAAGACGAGGGAGGCGACGGCATAGGCGGGAACGGGGTCGTCGCGCAGATGGGGGGCGGCGAGGCGGCGCAACTTCGTGGCGCTCTTGGTCGGTCCCGCCAGCCAGGCTCCGGCGATGAGAATGATCCCAAAGGCGATCGCCGAGGTGGCGACGGTGACGAGCATCGAGGTGCCGATGTTCCATACGGCTTCCGCCGCCGGTTCGACCGAGGCGGAGGAGGAGAGCGCGCTGACCACGTAGCCGCCGGCGATGCCGCGGACGATAAGCGCCAGCAGCCCGGCGGCGACGAAGGCGATTCCAACCCCTCTGACCGACTCGCGGCGGCGGGGGCCGGCGAGGTAGATGCCGAGGGCGAAGAGGATGACCGCGAGCAGGGTGAGGACCACCGGGAGGCGACGGACGAGCTTGGCGATTTCCTGCGCGGCCGAGAGCTGTTCGGACTTGAGGATCGTCAGTTCGCCGGCTTCGGGCGGGATCTTTTCGGCCAGGTTGCCGCCGACTCCCAGCTTGGCACCGACCTGGGTCAGGAGGGTGCCCAGCTGCAGCGTCACTTCGCCGCCTTCGGTCGAGACCGCGTTGCCGCCGCCGTTGATGACTTTCAGGAACGCTTCGTGGGCGGCCTTGTTGGCGGTGGCCCAGAGTGCCTGGAACTGCGAGGTTTCGAGGATCTTTTCGGCGAGCTGCGGCGCCAGCTGCTGCAGCCCCCCGGCAGCCGGCCCGGCGAGCGGCGCCAACCGTGGCGGCAGAGCCTGTTCCAGTTCCTGCTGAACGTCGACGTTGGCAAACAGTTCGTTCGACATGTAGGTCGCGAGCCGGCTGCGGATTTCTTCGTTCTGCAGCAGCTTTTCGCTGGTGTTGACCCAGTTTTCGGTGTTGAGCGCCTGGCGATTTACCCAGATCGAGAAGATCGCGAGGAAGGTGACCAAGGTGCCGACGATCAGCAGCGTGAGGACCGTCTTGCGGTGCGGGGACGGCACCCTCGCCGGCGCCTCCTCCACCTCCGTCGCGCTCTCCGACGCGTCGGGGGCCCCGTCGGGCCCGGGCTGGGGCTCGGGCTCCGTCGGCTCGGGCGTCGCGGGCTCGTTCTCGGCCATCCCCTACAACCTACGCAGTCCGTCGGCGGCAGACATCATCCGGTTCGGGTGAAGCGGCGAGCCGGTCATTTCACCCGGTTCGCATGATGTCGCCGGCGCCCTCGTCTGGTCGAATCCCTCCATCCGACGGCGTCACCGAGGCGGAGGGCGTGATCGAGTGTCAGGGCTGAGGAAGAGACCGCTGCGGCGATCCGGGATGCTCGTCCCCGGGGCACCGCTCCCGTCGCCCCGCCGCGCCGGTGCCCCGGCCCCGCGACCCGCCGCGCCCGCCGCATCGACGGGCGGCCGCGTCGAGGCGCTCGCCAAGCTCAAGGCGCTGCGCGAGTCCGGCGTCCTCACCGATGAGCAGTTCGCCTCCGAGCGCGCGCGGCTGCTCGCGGAGTGAGGCTCGGGTGACGAAGGCTCCGCGCCCGGGACCCGTCCAGGTGCTGGTCATCGGCCTCGATGAGCCCGGCTCCGAGGAGATGCTGCGCCAGCAGCTGCGCCGGCTCGAGGAGTCCGGCGCCGTCGTCCCCCTCGACCTGCTCGTCGTCCACCGCGGCCGCAACGGCGGCATCATGGAGCTATGCGATCGCGAGGCCGGCTTCGAGGGCGACGCCGCGGGCAGGCTGGCGGCGCCGCTGCTCGGGATCTTCGAGGACGAGGCCGAGGCCGAGCCGGCCGGCGAGCGCTGGTACCTCGTCGACCAGATCCCCCCGGGCTCGGCGGCCGCGATCGTCCTCCTCGAGCACCGCTGGGCGATCCCCCTGCGCGACGCCGTCGCGGCCGCCGACGCCGACGTGCTCGGCGACGCCTGGGTCCATCCAGACGACCTGGCGACGATCCGCGAATAGGATCTCTTCCATGAGCGAGCTCGGCGCCCGTGACCTCGGGTCGTTGGTCGAGCGCCGGCGCCTCTTGGAGACGCTGAAGGGCGCCGGCACGCCGGTGATCCTGCTGCAAGCGCCGGCGGGCTACGGCAAGTCGGTTCTGCTGGCCCAATGGGAGGCCAGCGAGAGCCGCCCGTTCGCCTGGGTCGCGCTCGGGCCTGCCCACGACGACCCGGCGGCGCTGCTGGCCGCGGTGATCGACGCGGTGGAGCCCATCCATCCCCTCCCCCCTGCTCTCTCCTCGCCGCTGCGGGCCCCACAGCCCGACGTCGCCGTCATCGCCCGGCGCCTGGAGGCGGCGCTCGCGGCGCGGGAGACCGGCTCGGTGCTCGTCCTGGACGAGCTCGAGCACCTCGCCTCACCCGGCAGCCTGCGGCTGGTGGAGGCGATCGTCGCCGGCAGCGGCGGCGGGTGCCAGGTCGCGATCGCCAGCCGGGAGCGAAACCTGCCCGGCGCCGCCAGGCTGCTCGCCTCGCGCCGACTGACGGTCCTCGACTCAGCCGACCTCACGATGACGCCGGGCGAGGCCGGGGAGCTGCTCGCCGAGGCCGGCCTGCGCGCCGGTGCCGCCGAGCTGCGGACGCTGATCGAGAAGACCGAGGGCTGGCCGGCGGCGCTCTACCTGGCCGGCCTCTCGCTGCGCGAGCGACCTGGCGACGCCCTCTCCAGCTTCACCGGTGACGAGCGGGAGCTGGTCGACTACATGCGGGACGAGCTCCTCGCGCACGCGCCGGAAGCGGACGTCGACTTCCTCCTCCGCACCTCGATCCTCGACCGCTTCTGCGGGGAGCTCTGCGACGCGCTGCTCGACCGCAACGACTCGGCCGCGAGGCTGGCCGAGCTGGCGCGGGGGAACATGCTGCTGATCCCTCTCGACCGCCGCGACGAGTGGTTCCGGATGCACTCGCTGTTCGCCGAGATGCTGCGCAGCGAGCTCCGTCGCCGCCATCCCCAGCAGGTGCCGGAGCTCAACCGCCGGGCCTCCTCCTGGTGGGCGGCGCAGGACGAACCGGGGCGGTCGATCGGCTTCGCGCTCGACGCCGGCGATCTCGACCGCGCCGGCCGGCTCGTCTGGGCGGCGGTCCCGCTCTACCTGGCGAGCGGCCGCTCGTTGACGATGGAAGGGTGGATCCGGCGGGCGGGCCCCGCGCGGACCTCCCGCGACCCCTACTTCAGCCTGACGATCGCCCACGCCCATCTCTCCCGCGGCGAGGGGGACGACGCCGAGCACTGGGCCGATCTCACCCGGGAGCTGCTCGCCGCCGGCGCCGACGTCGACGGCACCCTGGTCGCCGGACTGGCGATGGTCGACGGCACGCTTGCCCGCAACGGGCTGGGCGAGATGGAGGCTGCGGCGCAGATCGCCGGCGACTCGCTCCCGGGCGACAGCCCCTGGCTCTCGATGACGAGCATGATCGGCGGGATCGCTGCCCAGCTCGGCGGCGAGCGCGAGCGGGCCCGCGAGCTGATCGCCTACGGGGCCCGTCGGGCAGCTGCCCGCGGCGTGACGATCATCCAGGTGATCGCGCTGGCGCAGCTGGCGCTGCTGGCGGCCGCCGAGGAGGACTGGCAGAGCGCCGGGATCCTCACCTCGCAGGCGCGCGCTCAGATCGACCGCACCGCGCGCGAGCACGTGCAGCCCGTCGTCCGGCTTGAAGCGCAGGCGGCGGTGAGCCGACCGGAACATCACGGCCTTGATCTGCGCGCCGCGATCCTTGAGGGTGAAGTACAGGTGCCCCGTGTTCCAGAGGCGGCAGTTCGAGATCTCGCCTTCGAGCCAGACCTCCGCGAAACGGGTCTCGAGCGCGTCGCGGATGGCCGCGGTCAGCTCGGTCACCGACCAGACGCGCCGCTCCTGGCGTCGGGGCGCTCGGTCGTCGGGGCCGGAGGGCGAGTCTTCGAACGGAAGGTCGAAGAGATCGTTGGGCACGGCGTCAGCCGCTCATTCTACGCGCGATTCGGCCGACATTCGCTCGAGGTCCTCCGCCGAGCAGTTGAGGCGTCGAATCGAGGT
>JBLNAC010000339.1:0-2785 GCA_050259155.1 Syntrophothermus sp. | reverse complement strand
CCGCCAGGCGAGCCGCCTCGATCTCGGCCTCGGCGCGCCGGTCCGACTCGACGAGGAGCGCCGCCTCCATCTGGAGGTCGATCGCCCCGGCCGCGATATCGAGCGCGATCCGCTGCGGCGGCTGGTCGTACTCGAGGAGGGCGAGTGCGAACGGCAGCGCGATTCCGCGGCCGAGCGCTCCCGGCCCGGAGGCGAGCCACCGGTCCACCACCGCCCAGGCGAGGGGTCGGCCGTCCCGGTCGAGGCCGGCGACGCCGAAGAGCCGCAGGATCGCGCGCTCGCGGCCGACGCTGGTCGATCCGCGGGCGCGACCCACCCAGGCGCCGGCCAGGGGAACGGCGAGCGCGCGCAGACGCTCGGCTCGCTCGGCGATGGCGCGCGGGTCGGCGTCCATCAGGCCGGATCGAGTCGCACGGTCGCGCGGGTCACGGCGGCAGTATGCGTGGCCCGTCCAGCGCCGCCCGCCAGCGGTGCGCAGCGCGGGCTAGGCGAGTCCGGCGAGCCGGACACCGGCCAGGAAGCCGCGGTAGGCCGTTTCGGCATCGGGCCCGACGATGCGAACGCCCCGGTCGCCGTATCGCTCGGCGAGCGGGACCACCGCGGCGTAGTCGGCCTGGCCGGCGGTCGCGTACTCGACCTCGACGATCACTGGCGGGTCGACGACGAGCGGCGAGAGATCGCCCGCGACCGCCTTCTCGACGGCGCGCCTCGCCCCCTCCCGGACCCGCTCGCGGGCGACGGATGGGTGGACGAACGCCGCCGAGCGACGGCTGACGGCCGTCTTCACGACCACCGCCTCGGCCTGCGGGAACCAGTCGGCGGTCTCGAGCGCCAGCATGTCGTCGCCGCTCACCATGCCGATCGGCACGCCCCACTGGCCGAGCACCGCGGCGTTGATCGCGGTCTCGCCGGCGAGGCGGCCGCCGAGCCGGGTGACGGTCGGGCCGTAGCTGTACGTGTGGGCGATCGTGCCGGTGGGATGCCCGGCGCGGACGTGGTAGCCCACGCAGAGCGCGACACCCACCCCCTGGCCGGGTCCGGCGCCGGTCACCATCGACCACGGCTTCTGGCCGGAGATCAGGACCGCCCGAGCATCGAGGGCCTCAGCCGGCAGATTGAACATCGAGCCATGGGAGTCGTTCACGAGGACTTCGGTGGCCCCCCCGCCGAAGGCGCCCTCGATCGCTGCGTTCGCCTCGCCCAGCATGAGGGCGACGGCTGCCGGATAGCCCGCGTCGCCGCGCTCGGTCGGATCGGGGTGGCCGATGCCGCCGATGCCCTCCATGTCGACGCTGATCCAGACCTTCATGGCATCCTCCGTCGCGCTCCCGTCAGCGTATCGGAGGCGTGTCGGGCGAACGGGTCGGTCGCGCCCGACAGGCCGGGGTCACGCCTCGACGTAGATGTTGCCCGCCTTGTCGACGGTGATGGGAACGGCGGGCAGCGGACGGCGAGCCGGTCCGCGGAGCACCTTGGCCTTGTCGGCCGGGTCGAAGACCGCCCCGTGGCAGGGACAGAAGATGAGGGCCTGGCTCGAGTCGAAGTCGACCTGGCATCCCTCGTGGGTGCACAGGGCGTCGTAGGCGACGCAGCTCCCTGACTTCAGGTGGACGAGGATCCCCGGGTCGCCGGTGGACGGGACCGCGAACGATGCCGCCTGCCCTGCGGGCACCTGGTCCACGTTGCCGATGAGCGTCCCCCCGGCCGGAGCCGAGGCGACGGCGCTTGGCGCGGCGCTTGCGGCGGGGCTCGCCGTGGCGCCACTGGCCTCCGCGGCGCTCGCGGTCGGGCTCGGGGTCGCCAGGCTCACGGTCCCGCTGGACGCGGGGGCCGGGCTGGCGCCAGCCGCGTCGTCTCCGCCGATCCCGGAGGTGAGACGTCCGCGGAAGGGTGACGTGAGCGCGAACCCGGCGACCACGACCGACGCCATCGCCAGGATCCCGAGCTCGAGGAACCGCCGACGCGTCGTCTCGTTCTCCTCGAGGGCGTACGGCTGACGGCCGGCGGATGCCGGGCCCCGCTGCCAGCCGGCCTGCTGGCCGCTCCGCCGTCGGCCGTAGGGAGAGGCCGCGATGGCGGCGGCCTTGGCCTCGTCGCGCCGACGAAGCCACGAATCGACCGTGAGGAGACCGCCATCGCCGGCGAGTGCCAGGGTCATCCATCCGAACGCGTAGGGGAGGTCGGCACCCAGGTAGTAGGGGTGCGTCGCCCACGAGGCCGTCAGGAAGAACAGGAAGCTGAGGGCCATGCCGGCGACCGCGGCCACACGGTAGAGCAGACCGAGGAGGGCGCCCAGGCCGATGGCGATCTCGAGCAGGGCGATCCCGAACCCGACCAGGACGGGGAACGGCAGGGCGAAGGTCGAGATGAGCGGCGCGAGCGGCGAGACCTCGATGAAGCCGCGCAGCTGCTCGCCGATGGAGCCGATGCCCTCCGAGCGCAGGAACTGCGGATCGAGGAGCTTGTCGATACCCGCGTAGAGGAACATGCCGCCGAAGAAGAAGCGCATCGGCAGGAGCGCCCGGTAGCCGAGCGCGATGCCACCGGCGCGCCCGTCGACGCGGCCGGTGGGCGACGCAGGGGCGGACGGCGGGGCGGATCTCACCGGGGGCGGCGCCTCCCAGCCGTCGGGCGGAGCGGGATCGGCCGAGCTCCCTCGCACGGGGGTGCCCGGCGAGCGCACGGAATGGGCCTTCCGCGACATCGATACCTCGTGACCTGGGACCTGGCTTGCGGCAGTGTGCCTGTCGCGGGTTACGGCGGGTGCTGGCAGTGGGCGAAGGTT
>JBLNAC010000338.1:0-5552 GCA_050259155.1 Syntrophothermus sp. | reverse complement strand
ACGACGCCACCGTGAAAGGCGGCACCTACTACCCGATGACGGTGAAGAAGCACCTGCGGGCGCAGGAGGTGGCGCTCCACAACAACCTCCCCTGCGTCTACCTGGTCGACTCCGGCGGCGCCTTCCTGCCGATGCAGGACGAGGTCTTCCCCGACCGCGAGCACTTCGGCCGCATCTTCTTCAACCAGGCGACGATGTCGGCGCGGGGCATCCCGCAGATCGCCGCCGTGCTCGGCTCCTGCACCGCCGGCGGCGCCTACGTGCCGGCGATGAGCGACGAGACGGTGATCGTCGACAAGCGCGGCACGATCTTCCTGGGTGGGCCCCCGCTGGTGAAGGCGGCGACCGGCCAGGAGGTCAGCGCGGAGGAGCTCGGCGGCGGCGAGCTGCACGCCCGCACCTCGGGGGTCGTCGACCACCTCGCCGACGACGACGAGGAGGCGCTGCGGATCGTGCGCTCGATCGTCGCCAGCCTGTCGGCGCCGGGCGGCCCGCCGCCCTGGCAGCGGCGGTCGGCCGAGGAGCCGGCGGTCGATCCGGCGACGCTCTACGGCGCCGTGCCGCCCGACAGCCGCACGCCCTACGACCCGCGCGAGATCATCGCCCGCGTCGTCGACGGCAGCCTCCTGCACGAGTTCAAGCCCGAGTACGGGACGACGCTTGTCACCGGCTTCGCCCACATCCATGGGCACCCCGTGGGGATCGTCGCCAACCACGGCATCCTCTTCAGCGAGAGCGCACTGAAGGCCGCGCACTTCGTCGAGCTCTGCGACCAGCGCCGCGTCCCGCTCCTCTTCCTGCAGAACATCTCCGGCTTCATGGTCGGGCCCGAGTACGAGGCGGGCGGCATCGCCAAGGACGGGGCGAAGATGGTCGCGGCGGTCTCCACCGCGCGGGTGCCGAAGCTGACGGTGATCGTCGGCGGCTCCTTCGGCGCCGGCAACTACGGGATGTGCGGGCGCGCCTACTCGCCGCGCTTCCTCTGGATGTGGCCGAACGCGCGGATCTCGGTGATGGGCGGCGAGCAGGCGGCGACGGTGATGACCGAGGTCGGCCAGCCCGAGACGGGCGCCGAGCTGCGCGAGCAGTACGAGCGCCAGGGCAACCCTTACTACTCGACCGCCCGCCTCTGGGACGACGGCGTCATCGACCCGCTCGACACCCGCCGCGTCCTCGGCCTCGCCCTCGGCGCCTGTGCCAACGCGCCGCTGGCCGAGCCCGCCGCGCCGGTCTACCGGATGTGACGAGACCGAGCCTGACGTTGACCCCGACATACGTGGTCAACGTCAGCCTCACGTGTGACGGGACCCGCTCAGGCGGCGAAGTTCCGCTGCAGCCAGGGGATGAGGATCGCGTTGACCTCCGCCGGCTTCTCCTGCTGCAGCCAATGGGCGGCGTCGGGGATCACGTGCATCTCGACCTGGGGCAGCAGGTCGGCCATGCCCTCGGTCGCGCCGCGGGCGAAGAACCAGTCGTCGGCGGCGCTGATCATCAGCGCCGGCTTGTCGATGGTGTAGTCGGACCCCTGCGCCTCTTCGAAGTCCTTGCGCAGGGCCCGGTACCAGTTGAGGCCGCCGGTGAAGCCGGTGCGCTCGTAGACGTCGACGTAGAAGCGCAGCTCCTCCTCGCTGACGATCGGGTCGCCGAACAGCTGCGGGTCGCCGACGAAGACGCCGGCCGGCACTTCGGTGATCGCTTTCGGCGCCGCCTCGAACCGGTCCATCGTGTAGCCGCGGCCGCGCAGCATCGAGCGGAAGGTGTGCTCGACGTCGGCGCCGAGGATCCCCTCGCCGACGCCGGGCTCCTGGAAGGTACGCATGTAGTGGTTCGGCCCGCGCACCTCGTCGTAGATCTCGATCATGTCCTGGGGCGCTTCCCAGGTGAAGTAGGGGGTGCAGAGGCTGCCGAGCCCGAGGACCCGGTCGGGGTCGAACACCCCCGAGTACCAGGCCGGCATCGAGCCCCAGTCGTGGCCGAACCAGACCGCCCGATCGATCGCCAGCGCGTCGAGCAGGCCGCTGATGTCGGCGACGAGGTTCCTGACGCTGTAGGTCTGCGCCTCGGCCGGCGCGTCGGTCCCGGCGTACCCGCGCTGGCTGGGGACGATCACGCGGAAGCCGGCCTCGGCGATCGGGTCGACCTGGTTGCGCCACGAGAAGGGGTGCTCGGGGAAGCCGTGCAGGAGCAGCACCGCCGGCCCCTCGCCCTGCTCGAAGTACTCCATCGTGATCCCGTTCGTCCGGGCGGTCTTCGGTGCGGTGAAGTCCAAGGCGGTTCCTCCCTGTATCGGTGTGACTCGGTCGCGGGCTATCCGGGCAGCGTGAAGCCGGCGTCGACGGTGAGCGTCTGGCCGGTGACCATGCGGGCTTCGTCGGAGAGGAGGAAGGCGACCGGCTCGCCGATCTCGTCGGGGTCGAGCGCCCTGCCCAGCGGCGCCCTCTCCCCCGCCGCGGCGGCGATCGATTCCCACTCCGGGATTTCCTTGAAGAGGTCGGTGAGGACGACGCCGCCGCGGACGCAGTTGGCGCGGATCCCCTTCGGCCCGCCCTCGACCGCGAGGTAGCGGACGAGGTTCTCGATCGCCGCCTTGGCGGTGCCGAAGGCGGCGTAGGCGTCGTAGACGCGGTGGGCGCCGAGGCTGGAGATCGCGACGATCGCGCCGCCGCCCTCCGCCGCCATCGAGGGCGACGCCGCCTGGGCGAGGATCAGCAGCGAGCGCACGTGGGAGGCCATCGTGTAGTCCCACTGCTCGACGGTGAGCTCGTCGGTGAGGCCGAAGGTGCCGGCGGCGGCGTTGGCGACGAGATAGCGCAGCGGCCCCAGCGCGGCGATCGCCTCCTCGACGACGCGGACGTTGTCCTCGGCGCTGCCGACGTCGCCCTGGACGATCGCGGCGCGGCGGCCGAGGGAGCGGACCTCCTCCGCCGTCGCCTCCGCCGCCTCTCGATTGGCGACGTAGGTGATCGCGACGTCGGCGCCGCGGCGGGCCGCCGCCAGCGCGCAGGAGCGCCCGATCCCGCGCGAGCCGCCGGTGACCAGCGCGTTGCCTCTCAGCTCACCGCTCATCCCGCCCGAACCTAGCCGCGCGGCTCAGGCGGGAAGGTCGCGTCCCAGCCAGCCTTTGTAGAAACCCTCGATGTCCGGCAGGTACTCGTGCAGGACCGGGTAGCCGGGCGGAACCGCTTCGGTCTCTAGCAGGCGGCCGGAGAGCGGGCAGTAGTACTCGCGCAGCTCCTGCCAGTCGCCGTCGGGGTGGCCGAGCTCTGGGTAGATCTCGCGGTAGAGCTCGTCGCTGTCGCGGACGAACATCGGCACGTGCATCTTCCAGTTCTCGTCCCAGCGACAGAGGTCGGCGCCGGCGTCGGTGCGGATCACCAGCTCGCCGTCGGCGGCGCGGCGGACGATGTTCATCCCCTCGCCGTAGGGGAGCACGATCGGGTCGTCGTAGTCGACCCGCGACTGCAGCAGGGCCAGCCACTTGTCGAAGCGGTCGGGGTCCTTGATCCCCGACTGGATGTCCTTGACCGCGCGGCGGGAGAGCTTCTCGTCGAGGAGGTCGGCGAGCGTCTCCGGCGTCACCTGCGTCGTCACCGGCACCTCGACCTGGTCCTCGGGGAGGAAGACCTCCGAGCCGGCGAGGAACTCGCGCACCGACTGCTCCGGCGTCACCTTGCCCGGCGCCGCCCTCTGGACGACGGTGGTCGGGGTGACGACGTCGAAGTCGAAGTCCTCCGGCAGGTCCCAGAAGCCGCGGAACTCGGCCGCCCAGCGCGGCTCCAGCCGCATCGACTCGGAGAACATCACCTTCACCGTCTCGATCAGGTCCTGGTCGAGGATCCGCTGCCGCTGCTCGGACCACCACTCCTGCGCCGGCCGGGCCCGCTCGAGCCGCTGGTGCATCAGGCCTTCGCGGTTCTCGAGCCCGTAGACGCGCTCGGCCCAGCGCCGCTGCAGGTGGCCGCCGGCGATGTCCTCCTCGACCCTCTCCTCGGGGCGCAGGAGCGGGTCGCCGAGGCCACCGCCGCCGCGGCCGGAGGAGAGGTAGAGATCTCCGGTCTTGACCGCGATCATCATCGTGTAGGGGTCCTGCTCGAGCTGGTGCTCGCCGGCGAACTGGTTGAGCAGCGCCTCCTCGCCGCTGACGTCGCCGACCGGGTAGGTCTCGCCCGCTGCCGCCTTCTCGAAGATGTCCGACCCGAAGACGTTGTGGACGTATGCGCTCGGCGCCGGGTAGCCGCCGAACAGGCCCGGCGAGGTCAGCATGCCGCCGGCGCCGATGTTCTCGATCTCGAAGTCGGGGGTGCCGTTGACCAGCAGCAGCGTCTCGAACGAGGAGCCGCCGCGGTGCCGTCCCCAGCCGCCGGTGTTGGGCTTGATGCGGCGGCCGAGGTAGACCATCGGCTTGACCAGCTCCCACATCTCGATGTCGCCCATGTCGCCCTCGGGGTTGAAGACGGCGGCGCCGTAGTCGAGCCCGTCGAGGACGTACTTGGCGCCCTGTCCCTGGGCGCCGATCTCGAAGTTCATGAAGCCCGAGATCTGGCCGTACTGGTCGAGGCCGCCGCCCTGGGCGACGTTGCCGGGGACGGTGTAGGTGGAGACGATCTCCTCGATGTAGCCCCGTGACTGCAGCGCCCGCGAGACCGCCCGCAGGTACCCGACCGAGGTCGTGAACATCGGCATCCACGGGAACGAGGAGGAGCAGGGGGCGTCGCCGAGGTCGGCCCAGCTGCCCTCGGTCAGCAGCAGCTCGGTCGCGTAGTAGGCGCCGTCGTTGATCTTGTCGTTGCAGATCAGCGTCTGCGTGAAGAGGATCCACTGCATCCCCTGCTGCGCCGACGGGGTCGCGTTGAAGGAGTGCCAGCCCCAGGCCGAGGAGCCGCGCAGGTCGGTCGTCCAGCGACCGTCGCGGTCGACGACCGCCTCGTAGGCGCCGTGCATGATGATGTCGCGCTGGGCCCGCTTCGGCAGGTTCATCTTGTTCGCGTAGCGCGCCTCGTTGAAGCCGACGGAGCGGTAGCGGCCGGGCACCAGCAGGCCGCGGACCCGCGACTTGAAGTCGCGGCGGCCGTCCTCGATCGCCTCGCGCATGAACTGCTTGAAGGGCGCCTCGCCTTCTTCGAGGACGAGGCGCTCGACCGCGTCGCGGATCATGTGGCAGCCGGCGAGCCGGGTGCGCTCGTCGAGCAGGTAGAGGCCGGGGGCGCGACTCTGCATCGAGACCCGCTTGGTGTGCCACTGGGCGATCGTGTCGTTTTCGCCGATCTTCATGCAGTGCAGGTCGATGCCGTCGTCGAAGCGGGTCGTCGGCCCGACCGGGACGCCGCCGGGAGTGCTGGCGCCGATGTCCATCACGTGGATCACGCCGCCGGCCCAGCCGAGCAGCTCGCCCGGGTTGTCGGGGTTGAAGATCGGGACGAAGGTCTGGACGTCGGCGTTGTGGACGTCGCCGATCGTCGGCTGGTTGTTGGCGAAGATGTCGCCCGGCCTGATCCCCGGGTTGTCCTCCCAGCCGTTGCGGACCATGTACTTGATCGCCTCGCTCATGGTGT
>JBLNAC010000337.1:0-6900 GCA_050259155.1 Syntrophothermus sp. | reverse complement strand
ATGCCCCTGCGGGTGCGTCTCGGGCTGGGCCTCCATTGCCCCTCCTTGTTCCTTGTCAAAGTGCCTTCTCGGGCCCAAATCTTGACAAGTTTGCACTGTTTGTCAAGTGCAGCTACAAATTGCTTGCCTATGTCCATAAGCGCCGCCGGGCACGGCGTGGCGCCGCCCGGGCACGGCGTCCCCGACGGGCCCCACGCGAAGTTCGCAGCCCAGGGGGCGACGTTCTTCGTGGGAAACCGACTGCGCAGGGCCGCAGGGTGCACGGCCGCACGGCGCAGGGCCGCAGCGCGGACGTCCCCTAGATCTTCAGGAGGACGATCGTGTTGACCGCGAAGAGGATCGCGAAGAAGACGGTCGCGCGGTCGAGGTTGCGCTCGACCATCGAGCCGCCGCCGATCGAGCTGCCGCCGCCGCCGATCCCGAAGGCGCCGGAGAGGCCCGCGTCTTTGCCCGAGTGCAGGAGCACGAGGAAGATCAGGACGACGGAGATGATGACCTGGACGATGCTGAGGAACGTGTACATCGCCGCCGGAGTCTAGATGATTGATTCCACGACCATGCACACCTGGATGACGCGCCCGGCACACTTCGCGGCTCGGCGTCCTCGGGCTTGCCTTTGCCCCCCGGCAAAGGCCGCGTCCTGCGTCCTTGGTCCGCTCGGCCGGGCGCGTCCCCAGTCACATCTCGCCGTGGAATCAACCATCTAGCTGCGCTCGACCGTCTCGGTCTTCTGCGGAGCCCCGCTGCCGTTCGCGTGGCCGCCGTCGCCGTTGACCGCGTCGAGGATCTCGACCGCCTCGCGCCGCAGCTCGGCGTCGAGGATCGCGTAGTCCTCGTCGGACAGCTTGCCGGCGGCGTGGTCGAGCTCGGCGTCGCGGATCTCCCGGTACTTGGCTTCCTTGAGCGCGTCGGCCTCGGTGCGGACGAGGGCGCCGCGGCGGCGGCCGCGGCTCGGCCAGAGGGCGACCAGCGCGCCGGCGACCGCGATCAGGCCGCCGATCCACATCCAGGTCACAAGGGGATTGACGATCACCTTGAAGGTGACCGGCAGGCCTTCGCTCGCGTAGTCCCGGGCGATGTTTTCGGCCGCTTTCGACTGCAGCTTGGAGATCGTCGCCAGCGCGGCCGGCCGCAGGCTCGGATTTTCTCGCGCGCTCACCATCATCAGGCCGAGCGCCTTGCACTGCGGCGGCGTTCCGGGAGCGCCCCGGACGCATTCGGCGAAGGCCCTGTCGGCCGCCCGCGCCCGTCGCTGCACGCCGCTGATGTCCGGGTTGGGGGCGATCCAGAAATCCTGGCCGAGGCCGGCGTGAAGCCCCACCTCGCTGGTCGCCTCGCCGGCGAAGAACGTGGCCAGGGACCCCGGCCCCGCGGCGCCGCCGGTCGGCCGGAAGAAACGTCGGCTCGGGCGCAGGGTCGCGACCGGTTCGCCTTCCTTTTCGACCCGCACCAGCTGGGCGAAGGTGAACTTCTCGCTGTCGACGGAGACCTCGGGCTTCACGTAGGTGACGCGGTACCCGTCGACGACAGTGCTCTGGCCCGGCCTCAGGTCCACGTTGCGGTTGGTCTGGAAGCTGGAGGAGGCGGCGATCCCGATCAGGACGACGACGATGCCGGCGTGGACGATGTAGCCGCCGTAGCGGCGCCGGTTGCGGGCGACGACCGCCGCCAGCGAGCCCCAGATCGAGCCTCCGGCGATGCGCCGGCGCGCCGCGGCCCCGTTCCAGAACTCCTCCGCGACGCCGGCGAGGGCGAAGGCGGCGAGCACGAATAGCGCCAGCGCCCAGGGGTCGGCGGCGGCGTCGGTGAGCAGCAGCAGCGCGACCAGCGTCACCGCGGCGACCGCGGCGGGGATGCGGAAGACGCGCCTGGCCGACGCCCAGCTGACCCGGCGCCAGGCGAGCAGCGGCCCGATCCCGGTGAAGAGCACCAGCAGGATCGCCAGCGGGGTCGTGTAGCGGTCGAACCAGGGCGCCGCCAGGGAGGCCTTGGTGCCCGTGAACAGTTCGGAGATCAGCGGGAAGAAGGTGCCCCACACGATCACCAGCGTGAGGCCGACCAGCAGCAGGTTGTTGACGAGGAAGACGGCCTCGCGGGAGAAAAGAGAGTCGATCCGCTTGGGCGAGCGAAGGTCGTCGAGGCGGGAGATGATCAGCGCCGTCGAGCCGAGCACGACGACCGCGATCAGGCCGAGGATGTAGGGGCCGACGGTGTTGTCGCCGAAGGCGTGGATCGACTGCAGGACGCCGGAGCGGACGAGGAAGGTGCCGAGCAGAGCCATCGAGAAGGTCCCGACCACGAGGCACGCGTTCCAGACTTTCAGCATCCCCCGCTTCTCCTGGACCATGATCGAGTGCAGGAAGGCGGTGCCGAGCAGCCATGGCATCAGGGCCGCGTTCTCGACCGGGTCCCAGGCCCAGTAGCCGCCCCAGCCGAGCTCGGTGTATGACCAGCGGGCGCCGAGCAGGAGGCCGACGCCGAGGAAGGTCCAGGCGACGAGGGCGAATTTGCGGGTCGCGCGGATCCACTCGGCGTCGAGGCGGCGGGTGATCAGGGCCCCGATGGCGAAGGCGAAGGGCACCGTGAACGCGACGTACCCCGAGTACAGCATCGGCGGGTGGATCTTCATGCTCGGGTGCTGCAGCAGCGGGTTGAGGCCAACGCCGTCGGCCGGTGCGGGGCTCAGCGTCGCGAACGGGTCGACGTCGGGGGCGAACAGCATCAGCCCGGTGAAGAAGGCGGCGACGCCCATCATCACCGCGGTCGCCCAGGGGACGATCTCGCGCAGGCGGTTGCGGGTCGCGTAGAGGGCGATCGCGGAGGCGATCGAGAGGACCCACGCCCAGAGCAGCAGCGAGCCTTCCTGGCTCGACCACATCGCGGCCATCTTGTAGAAGGTCGGCGTCTCCAGCGAGGAGTGCTGCTGGACGATGTTGAACGAGAAGTCGTTGCCGAGGAAGGCGATCTCGATGATCACGACGCAGGCGGTGAGCAGCCCGCAGAAGGCGTAGACGCCGCGCCGCGAGAGCTCGACCCAGCGCCGCTCGCCCTGGCGGGCGCCGACGACGGCGACCGCGCCGGCGAGGACCGCGACCAAGAACGCCAGCGCCAGCAGGACGCTGCCGAGGCTAGCCATCACCGTTGGTCGTGAACTTGGAGGGGCACTTGGTGATCAGGGTTTCCGGTTCGCCGACGAAGGTGCCGTTCTTCATGGTCCCGGTGAGGACGATCTCGCGGCCGCCGCGGAACGGGTCCGGGACGGTGCCCCGGTAGGTGACCGGCAGGCTCCTGCTTTCGCCGGAGCGGTCCTCGACCCGGAACGCGATGCCGGTGCCTTCCTTCTGGATCGAGCCGGGGACGACGCGGCCGGTCATCTCGTAGCTGGTGCCGGGAGCGGCGCCGATCAGCTCCGAGGGTTGCTTGGCTTCGGTCGAGGCGGAGAAGGAGGTGTAGATCAACGCCACCGCCAGCACGACGGCCACGCTGAGCGCCACCACCAGGCGGATAGTGCGCTTGCGCGAAGGGTCCACGTCTGCGCCGATTATCGCAATCCGCGCCCGGCGACGACCTGCCGCAGCCGATTTCGCGCGCGTGGGAGAATGCGCGGGTGGCCGACGAACCCGTCCTCCTCATCACCGGTGCGAGCAGCGGGATCGGGGCGGCGACCGCCCGCGCGGCCGCGCCAGGCCGTCGCCTGGTGCTGGCGGCGCGGCGGCTGGAGGAGCTCGAGGCGCTCGCCGCCGAGCTCGGCGGCGCCGAGCGCGCGCTCGCGGTCGGCTGCGACGTGACCGAGTGGGACCAGGTCCAAGGGATGGTCGCGGCGGCGCTGGAGCACTTCGGCCGCATCGACGCGGTCTTCGCCAACGCCGGCTTCGGGGCGAAGCGCGGCTTCCTCGAGGAGTCGCCCGAGCACTGGCGCGCGATGGTGCTGACCAACGTCTACGGGCCGGCGCTGACGATCCGCGCGACGCTGCCGCACCTGCTCGAGCGGGGCGAGGGTCATTACCTGATCACCAGCTCGACCGCCGGCCGACGGGCGCTGCCCGGGTCGCTCTACTCGGCGACGAAGTGGGCGGCGACGGCGCTCGGCGAGAGCCTGCGGGGCGAGCTGCGCCAGATGCACGGCAACACCGGGATCAAGGTGACGCTGATCGAGCCAGGGATGACCGACACGCCGTTCTTCGACGAGAGCCCAGGCGAGACGGCGTTGCGCGACAGCGACATCGCCGAGGCGGTGCTCTACGCGCTCGAACAGCGGCCCGGGGTCGACGTCGGCGAGATCCTGATCAGGCCGACCAGCCAGCCCTCCTAGCAGTGCACGAGACCGACGCGGACCTGGCGCGGCTGCAGGACCTGCTCGACGCCAGCTTCGCCGCCGCCGGCCCCCACCTGCTGCGGATCATCACCCCTGAGCGGCGCCTCGACGCGGGCCAGGTGGCGGCGCGCCTGACCGGCATGCGGCTGCTCGCGCTGGCGACGGTCACCGCCGCCGGACGGCCGCGGGTGGGGCCGGTCGACGGGATCTTCCTCCACGGCTGCTTCCACTTCGGCTCGGCGCCCGACTCGGCCCGCGCCCGCCACATCGCCCGCAGGCCCGACGTCAGCGCGACCCACCTCCCGGGGGAGGAGCTGGCCGTGACCGTGCACGGCCGGGCCGTGCCGGTCGACGTGCAGGCCGACGAAGGCGCCGAGCTGCGCCGCACCCTGCTCGAGATCTACGTTCCGCGCTACGGCGCCGAGTGGGAGCGGTTCCTCGACTCCGGCGTCTCCTACTGGCGGATCGAGCCGGAGCGGATGTTCACCTTCCACATGCCCGACGCGGTCTAGCGGAGCACGGCGCGGACCGCGCGCCAGTAGGCACGCAGCAGGAGCCGGAGCGGCAGCGAGCGGGCGGCGGCGGGGATGAAGGGCGAGTCGAGGTCCGGCGTCAGCCAGCTGGCGAACTCGGCGCTGGAGACCGCGCGGCCGCGCTGGATCCGGCGCCGCTCGCGCAGCAGCCGCGGCAGCCAGAGCAGCGCTTCGCGGTCGGCGGCGAGCTTCTGCCCTCCCCAGCCGCCGCGGGCGGAGACGACGAGCAGCGCGAGCTCGGTGGCGAGCAGCGCCGGCGCCAGCAGCAGCAGCAGCGGCGCCGGGTAGACGCGGACGAGGAAGGCGATGCGGTTGCGCTCGAGCCAGCGCCACTTGTGCTCGCGGGCGCCGAACTCGTACTCGTGGTCGACGATCGCCGCGGGCTCGATGCCCAGCGTGTCCCCGCGCAGCCGCAGCCGCAAGGAGAGGTCGACGTCCTCGTGGTAGAGGAAGAAGCGCTCGGGAAAGCCGCCGAGTGAGCGCCACGTGCGCAGCGGGATCGCGAGGCAGGCGCCGGAGAGGCATCCCACCTCGCCGGCCGTCGGCGCCGCGGCGAGCGGGCGCCCGTGCATCCCGGCCCAGACGATGCCGGTGAAGTGGACCGGGTTGCCGGCGGAGTTGATACGGGTGCCGCCGTGGTCGGCGACGAGCGCCTGCCACGCCGCCCAGCCGCGCCCCTCCAGCCAGGGCCGCCGGATCGCCTCGCCCCAGCCAGGCAGCGGCGCGGCGTCGGGGTTGAGGATCACGAGCAGGTCCCCGGCGGCGGCTTCGGCCCCGGCGTTGCAGGCGCCGGCGAAGCCGGCGTTGCGGCCCATGTGGACGACGCGCGCGGCCGGCGCCAGCTCGGCGACCCGGGCCGCGGTCCCGTCGTCTGACGCGTTGTCGACGACGATCAGCTCGTCTTCCTCGCGCAGCTCGGCCAGCAGCGGTGGCAGCGTCCGCTCCAGCTCGGGGCGGCTGTTCCAGGCGACGACGAGGACCGAGAGCGACGGGCGCACCCGCCGCAGGCTAGCCAGCGGCGGGCCGGCCGGCGCGCTGAGCTCCCCTCCCGCCCCGCCCCTTGCCGCAGGCGGCGCTGCGCAGGACGACGCGCCGGTTGGCACGGCGCCCGTTCTGGCCTTTGAGCTGGACGATCGCCCGCGGCGGCTTCCGGCAGAGGTTGGTCGAGGCGACCAGGAGGCCGTGCCTCCCGCCCGGAAGGGTGAGGACGAACTTGCTCACGGGGACGTCGGGAACGCGGTCGAAGGTCGTCCGGATCCCGCCTTTGTAGCTGTCGATCCGGCCTCGCAGGTCGATGTCGACCTGCCCTTCGAGGTGCGCGACCATGTCCGGTAGCAGGTGGTTCGGCGCCGAGCGCAGGACGACCGGGCCTTCCAGGGGTTTGCCAAGCAACGGCGACCAGGCGCGGGCGTGGCCGTAGATCGAGCGCCGCGGGCATTCGTCGGCGGCGAACTGGGGCCGGGTGCAGACGGTGCCGAGGCTCGCGGGGTCGAGGAAGAGGGCGTGCGGCAGGGCGATCGAGGCGCGGCCGATGTTGGCATCCCCACCGCGGGCCCGCAGCGCCGCCCGCAGGCGCGGGTGCTGGGCGCGGTGGGTCGCGCCGAACAGCCTCAGCTTCAGGCGCGGCCTGAACCCGAGGCGCCGGCAGCCCGTCGCCCGGAATGGCACGGAGACCGGGAAGGACGAGAAGGCGGCGGGATCGGCCGGGTCGGCGCCGCCGCCGGAGACCGTGCCTGCGGTTGCGTGCCGGCCGCAGTTGGTCCCGTTGAGCGTGAATTCTCGGCGGTTGAGGTTGACGAAGATCGAGCGTAGGTCGAGCTTCGCGCCGCCGAAGACGTCGGGGATCTCGGCGACCGGCGTGACCCGGGCGGTTTCGGGGTCGACGAACAGCGCGATGCGGACGACGACGACGCCGAGGTCGAAGGGGCCGGCGAGCGCCGGGGTGACGACGAGCAGGGACAGCGGCGCGCCCCGGTAGGGGCCGGCCAGATAGACGTCGCCCTCGATCCGCAGTGGCGGCCCGGTCCCGGCGAGGATCGTGGCGACGCCGAC
>JBLNAC010000336.1:0-4843 GCA_050259155.1 Syntrophothermus sp. | reverse complement strand
AGCTGACGATCGCGATGGAAGGGGTCGTCCGCGAAGGGACCGGCACCAACGCCGCGATCCCCGGCGTCTCCGTGGCCGGAAAGACGGGGACGGCGGAAACGCCGAGCAACAAGGCGTGCGGCGGCGGCGAAGCCGAGAACCAGGCCTGGTTCATGGGCTTCGCGCCCGCCGAAGACCCGAAGATCGCGATCGCCGCCTCGGTCGAGTGCACCGAACAGTTCGGCAACGACGTCGCCGCGCCGATCTTCCGCGACGTCGCCGAAACGATCCTGAACGGGGGATGAGATGAGAGGAGGAGGCCCGAGTGGCTGAGGTCAACGAGGGCAGCGTCGTCGACGGTCGCTACCGGATCCTGCGCCGGCTGGGGGCGGGCGGAATGGCCGACGTCTGGCTGGCCGAGGACGCGCACCTGCAGCGCGAGGTGGCGTTGAAGATCCTCCACCGCCAGTTCGCCCAGGACCGCGAGTTCGTCGCCCGCTTCCAGCGCGAGGCCGAGGCGGCGGCGGCGCTGCACCACCCCAACATCGTCGCCGTCTTCGACCGCGGCCAGTTCGAAGGCCTCAACTACATCGCGATGCAGTACGTCCCGGGGTCGACGCTGAAGGAGCTGATCGACCGCGGCCTCACCCCCGAGCAGGCGGTGGCGCTGATCCGCCAGGTCCTCGAGGCGGCCCGCGCGGCGCACCGTCAGGGCATCGTCCACCGCGACCTGAAGCCGCAGAACGTGATCGTCGACGCCGAAGGCAAGGCGCACGTGACGGACTTCGGCATCGCCCGCGCCGGCGTCTCCGAGATCACCCAGACCGGCTCGGTGATGGGCACGCCGCACTACCTCTCGCCGGAGCAGGCGCAGGGCTTCGAAGTGACCTCGGTCTCCGACCTCTACTCGATCGGCGTCCTCCTCTACGAGGCGCTGACCGGCCGCGTGCCCTTCGAGGGCGAAAGCGCGGTCGCGGTGGCGATGAAGCAGGTCTCGCAGACCCCGCAGCGCCCCAGCTCGATCAACCCCCGGGTCTCGCCCGCGCTCGACGCGGTCGTGATGCGGGCGCTCGCCAAGGAGCCCGGCGAGCGATTCCAGAACGCGGACGCCTTCATCGCCGCGCTGGACCAGGCGATGCGCGAGCCCGGCGTCGACCGCGGCACCCAGGCGTTCGCCCCCCTGCCGCCGGTCGTCGCTGAGGCGGAGGAGGAGGAGGAGCGCAGGCGCCGCAGATGGCTGTGGGCCGCGATCGCCGCCGCCGCGGTGGTCGGCATCCTGATCGGGCTGCTGCTGACCTGCGACACGACGACCGAGGTGCCCAACGTGACCGGCAAGCAGCTCGAATTCGCGATCACGCAGCTCGAACGCCAGGGCTTCAAGGTGAGCGAAACCTTCGTCGAGAGGCAGGTCCCGAGGAACACCGTGCTCGAGCAGGACCCGCTGCCCGGCTCGGCCGAAGAAGACTGCGCCTTCCTCACCCTCTTCTGTTCGAAGCCGACGGTGAGGCTGACGGTCAGCAGCGGGCCGGGCAGCGGCGTCGTGCCCGGCACCGCGGGCCTGTCGGAAGAAGAAGCGATCGAAGCGCTCGAATCGGCCGGCTTCAAGCCGGTCGTCGAACGGGTCAGCTCCGACTCCGTCGAAAAGGGCGTCGTCATCCACTCCGAGCCGCGCGGCGGCGAAACCGCTACCCACGGCTCCGGGGTCACGCTCTTCGTCTCCAGCGGTCCCAAGCTGATCAAGGTGCCGGTGCTCGTCGGCAGCCAGCGGCGCGTCGCCGTGCAGGAAATCCGCTCGCTCGGCCTCGTGCCCAGCGTCTCCGAACAGGAATCGTCGGCGCCGGCCGGCGAAGTGCTGCGGCAGGCGCCAAGCGCCGGGAGCAGGGTCGAAGCGGGCTCGACCGTCTCGATCGTCGTCGCCAAGAGCAAGCAGCAGGCGACCGTCCCGAACGTGATCGGCAAGGAACGCCGGCAGGCGGTCGAACGGCTGCGCGAAGCCGGGCTGACCCCCGTCGTCGAAGAAGAAGAAACCGAAGTCGAAAGTCAGATCGGGCGTGTCCTCGACCAGTTCCCGGTCCCCGGCAAGCAGGTCGCGCCGAAGTCGGAAGTGACGATCGTGGTGGGCAAGCGAGCGGCCCCGCTCGAAGAACTGGAAGAAGGCCCGTGAGGGTCGTCGTCCTCAGCGGCGGCCGCTCCTCCGAGCACGACGTCTCGCTGCGCTCCGGCGCGGCCGTCGCGGCCGGTCTGCGCGAGGCCGGCCATGAGGCGGTCGAGGTGACGATCGGCCGCGACGGGCGCTGGAGCATGACGGGCGGCGCGGTCGAGCTGACGCCGGGCGGGGGCCTGCTGGGCGCGGACGTCGTCTTCCCGGCCCTGCACGGCCCCTTCGGCGAGGACGGCAGCGTCCAAGGGCTGCTCGAGTGGCTCGACGTCCCCTACGTCGGCTCCGGCGTCCTCGCCTCCGCCGTCTGCATGGACAAGCTGACGCTGAAGCGGGTCTTCGCCGCCCACGGGGTCCCCCAGGTCGAGTTCACCGCGGTCGACGGCAACGACTGGTGGGGACGCTGCGAGCGCCTCGGGATGCCGCTCTGGGTCAAGCCCTCGCGACTGGGCTCGAGCGTCGGCATCACCCGGGTCGAGCGCCTGGAGGAGCTCGACGAGGCGGTCGAGCTGGCCCTCCGCCACGACCCGCGCGTGATCGTCGAGGCCTCCGCCCACGGCCGCGAGGTCGAGTGCTCGGTGCTCGGCGACGAGACGCCGCGGACCTCGGTCCCGGGCGAGATCGTCGCCCACGCAGAGTGGTACGACTTCGAGGCGAAGTACACCGAGGGCGGGATGGAGCTGCGGGTGCCGGCGCCGATCGGCGAGGAGGCGAGCGCCCGGGTCCGGGAGCTGGCCGCCGAGGTCTTCTCCCTCGCCGGCTGCTCTGGCCTCGCGCGCTGCGACTTCTTCGTCGAGCCCTCCGGCGAGATCCTCGTCAACGAGATCAACACGATGCCCGGGTTCACCGCGACCAGCGTCTACGCCAAGCTCTTCGAGGCGACCGGGCTCGCCTACCCCGACCTCTGCGACCGGCTGGTCGAGCTGGCGCTGGCCCGTCACCGGCGCGAACGCTCGCACGAGTTCTAGCGCCAGGCCCCGGGCTATTCGATCAGCTTGACGTCGCTGACTTCGACCGCGTAGCTGCCTTCGCCGTCGGACGCGGCCTTGGTGAACCAGACGAGGAAGTTGCGGGCTTCGCCGGCGAGGTGCAGTTCGACTTCCTCGATCTTGCTGGCTCCACTGATTTCGCCGATCGGTTCGCCCCATTCTTCGATTCCTTCCGGGGCTTCTTCGGCGGTCGCGTAGATCGCCGCGTCCCAGCCGGGCAGCGGCGTGTGGATCACCATCACGTTGGGCTGCGCCGGCGCTTCGGTGGTCACGTAGAAGCCGACGCCGTGCGGTTCGGGGCCGGTCTTGGTGCCGGCGAATTCGGCGTTTTCGTAGTGCTCGCTGCTCCAGGTGGTGGCGAGGTTGCCGTCGACGGTGAACTGGACGGTTTCCGCCCCCTCTTCGCCGTCTCCCTCGGGGTCGTAGTCGGTCGCCGTTTCGATCGGCACGGACTTGCCCTTGTTGTGCAGCGCGCCGCCGCCTCCCGGGGTGTTTCCGGTGCCGATCAGCTGCACGGCGAGCAGCGCGCCGCCGCCGACGAGGGCGATCAGCGCGATCGCAGCCCACGACCAGCGCGCGCGCGTCGAGAGCTTTCGCTCCGGTGGGGGGAGGGCCTCGAGGATGCTGGTCGCCTCGCCGGTCGACGAGCCGGCCCGGGCCGCCTCGACCTCGAGCGCGGTGGAGAGGTCGTCGATCATCTCGCCGACGTCCTGGTAGCGCTCGGCGGGGTCCTTCGCGGTCGCCCTCTCGACGACCAGCGCGGCCGCCGCCGAGATCTCCGGCCGCCGCAGCTGCACGTCGGGCAGCTCCTCGTTGACGTGCTTCATCGCGACGCCGACCTGGCTGTCGGCCTGGAACGGGACCTGGCCGATCAGCATCTCGTAGAGGACGACGCCGAGCGAGTAGATGTCCGAGCGCTGATCGACGCCGCGCCCCATCGCCTGCTCGGGGGCGACGTAGTCGGTGGTGCCGAGGACCCGGCCGGTGGCGGTCATTCCGTCCTGCTCGAGCTGCCGGGAGATGCCGAAGTCGGTCAGCTTGGCGCGGCCCTCGGCGTCGATCAGGACGTTCTGCGGCTTGACGTCGCGGTGGACCATGTTGCGGCTGTGGGCGACGGTCAGGCCACGGGCGACCTCGATCGCGTAGGCGAGCGCTTCCTGGGGATCGAGGGCGCCGGCGCGGGCGATCCGCTGCTTCAGCGTCTCGCCCTCGACGTACTCGAAGACGATGTAGGGGTGGCCGCCGTCCTCGCCCGCGTCGATCACCGCGACGACGTTCGGATGCGAGAGCTTGGCCACCGCCCGCGCCTCCTGGCGGAAGCGCTCGAGCTGGTCCGGCTGCTCGGACATCTCCCGGTGCATGACCTTGACCGCGACGTCGCGGTCGAGCGTCTGGTCGCGCGCCAGGTAGACGGTCGACATGCCGCCGCTGCCCAGCTTGGCGACCAGCCGGTAGCGGCCGGAGAGGATGGTCCCGATCATCTGCGAGCTGGTCGAGGCGCGGTCGCTCATCGGGGCCCAACGTTATGAGGCGCGGTGGGCTGTCTCAATAGGATCGGCATCAATGTCCGTACAGGTTCGCTACTACACCGATCCGGCCTGCTCATGGTCGTGGGGTTCCGAGCCGCTGCTGCGGCGGCTGATGTGGGAGTTCGACGGCGAGCTCGAGTTCGCCTGGGTGATGGGCGGCCTGGCGAGGCGCTACGGCTCCCACTACC
>JBLNAC010000335.1:0-15676 GCA_050259155.1 Syntrophothermus sp. | reverse complement strand
CCTGCCGGCCGCAGCTCGCCTTCCTCGCGGATCAGCGGCGTCGTCAGGCGGTCGGGCGAGCGGGTGAAGCCGTGGGCGAAGCGACCCTTGAGGCAGGTGTGACCCTCGTTGGCGGGGCCGTCGAGCGCCGGCGTGATCGAGAGCACGCGCCCGCCGGCGGCATGGGTCTCCAACCGGCAGCCGACGCCGCAGTAGCCGCAGGTCGTCGTCACCTCGCGATCGAAACGCTCGTCGCCCATCGCTCAGCCCTCCCCCGATTGTGCCACCAGGGAGAGCTCGGCTATCGCGCCGGTCGGGCAGGTGTCGGCGCAGGCGCCGCAGGCGACGCAGGTCGAGTCCTCGAACCCGGCGTCGAGGCCAACGTCGCAGGCGCGGACGCAGCGCCCGCAGGAGATGCAGAGCTGATGCCGCAGCGCCAGGTAGGGGTGGCGCAGGTCCTCCTCGCGCTCGTGGACCGCGCCGGACCAGCGGCTCCCCTCGACCCCCAGCCGGGCCGCGACCGCGGCCAGCTCGGTGTGCGGGCCGGGCGGCTCGGGCAGCTCCGAGAGGACCAGCTCGACCACCGCGCCGGCGACGCGGCGCGCGGTCGCGTCCTCGGTCTCGATCTCCATCCCCTCGCGGCAGGGCGTCGTGCAGGCCGGCACCGGACCGGGCGACCCGGCGAGGCCGACGAGGCAGACCCGGCAGGCGCCGAACGGCGCCTGCCGCTCGTCGAAGCAGAGGGTCGGGACCCAGCGGCTCGCGGCGCGGGCGGCCTCGAGGACAGTCGCCCCGGGCGCGACCTCCACCGCCGCCCCGTCGACGCTCACCCTCACGCCAGCTCCAGCTCCTCGGGGAAGTGCGCGAGCAGGCTGCGCAGCGGCGCCGGGATGCCGCCGCCGTGGGCGCAGAGGCTGCCGAGCTCGAGCGCCTCCAGGAGCGCTTCGAGGCGCTCGCGGTCGACCGGCCCCTCGGCGGCGAGCTCCTCGTGGGCGCGGCGCAGCCCGATCCGGCAGGGGAAGCACTTGCCGCAGCTCTCGTCGGCGCCGAAGCGCAGCAGGTGGCGGGCGACGTCGCGCATCCCCGTCGTCTCGTCGAAGGCGAGGATGCTGCCGTGCCCGACCATGCACCCCACGGCGGCGAGCGCGTCGAAGTCGAAGGACGTGTCGAGCCTCGCCGCGGGAAGGATCCCGCCCAGCGGCCCGCCGATCTGGACCGCCTTGATCCGCGCGCCGCCGCACAGCCCGCCCGCGACCTCTTCGCAGAGCTCGCGCACCGGGAGCCCGAAGGGGACCTCGACCACGGTCGGGCGCGCGAAGCGCTCGTTGAAGCAGACGAGCTTGGAGCCGGCGGTCTCGGTGCCCGGGCTCAGCGCCCGGTATGCCTCGGCGCCGCGCTCGGCGACGAAGGGGACGTTGGCGAGCGTCTCGACGTTGTTGACGACGGTCGGCATGCCATGGACCCCGCGCTCGGCCGGAAACGGCGGCCGCGCCGAGACCGCTCCCCGCAGGCCCTGAAGGCAGGCCAGCAGCGCCGTCTCCTCGCCGACCACGTAGGAGCCGGCGCCCTCGACGACGGTGACGTCGAAGCCGAAGCCGCTCCCCAGGACGTCGGGGCCGAGCAGGCCTTCGGCGCGGGCGCGCTCGATCGCCGCCTCTAGCAGCGGCTTGGAGAGCGGGTACTCGGAGCGGGCGAGGACGAACCCGTGGCTGGCGCCGACCGCGTATCCCGCCAGCGCCATCCCCTCGAGCAGGCGCTCGGGAGAGCGCTCCATCAGGTACTTGTCGATGTAGGAGCCGGGGTCGCCCTCGTCGCCGTTGGCGACGACGAACTTCTCCTCGCCCGCCGCCCCCCTCGCGAAGCGCCACTTGATCCCGGCCGGGAAGCCGGCGCCCCCTCGGCCGCGGATGTCGGCGGCCTCGACCTCGGCCAGCAGCTGCTCGGGCGAGAGCTCGGCGAGCGCCCGCCGCAGCCCGGCCCACTCTCCCGGGCGGGTCAGGACCGGCTCCTCCAGCAGGCTCCACCACTCGGGCTCGGGCGCCTGCCTGGCCTCGCCGGAGATCGCGCGCGCGACCGCGCCCGGTCCGGCGTCGACCTCGTCCCCGACGCGGACCGCCGGCGAGGAGTGGCAGAAGCCGAGGCAGACGGTCTCGGCGAGCGAGACGGAGCGGTCCGCGCTGCGCTCCCCCGGCCCGACGCCCAGCCCGGCGCGGGCTTCCTCGATCGGCCGCTCCCCGGCGGCCGCGAAGCACGCGGTTCCGGTGCAGACGCGGACGTGGCGCTCCCCCCGCGGCGCCAGCAGGTCGTCGTAGAAGGTCGAGACGCCGTAGACCGTCGCCTCCGGCAGCCCCGAGGCCTCGGCGGCCCGACGGCGGTCCTCGTCGGTCACCTCTCCGTGGTCGTCGACCGCCTGCTTGAGGACCTCGAGGGCGGTCGGAGCCTGCTCGGCGTGGTGGCGTCGGATCAGCTCGACCAGGTTCTGCGACACCGTCCGAGTCTATCCTCGCCCGAGGCGCTTGTATACAAGACGCGGAGGGCGATGGAGAGAATGACGGGATGAGCAGCACGAGGCCGATCTCCCTCGCCGCGGCGCGTGCCGCCGTCCTCGCGGGCCTCGAGCCGCTGGCGGCCGAGCCGGTGCCGCTGGCCGCGGCGCTCGGCCGCCGCCTGGGCGAGGACGCGGTGGCCCGCGCGCCGGTGCAGGCGTTCGACAACTCGGCGATGGACGGCTACGCGGTGCGGGCCGCCGAGACCGAGGCGGCGACGCCGGGGTCGCCCGCGCGGCTGCGCCTGGCCGGCGAGTCGCGCGCCGGCCACCCGGCGACCGCCGCGCTCGGCGCGGGCGAGGCGATGGCGATCTCGACCGGGGCGGCGCTGCCGGCGGGCGCCGACGCCGTGGTGCGAGTCGAGGACACCGCCCGCGAAGGCGAGGCCGTGCTGGTCCGCGCCGGGGTCGCGCCCGGCCGCGACGTGCGCCGCGCCGGGGAGGACTTCGCCGCCGGCGACACGGTGCTGCCCGCGGGCACGGCGATCGGCCCGGCAGAGCTCGGGGTCCTCGCCTCGCTCGACCTCGACCCCGCCCCCTGCTTCGGCCGCCCCCGGGTCGCCGTCCTCACCAGCGGCGACGAGCTGGTCCCGCTCGGAAAGCCGCTGGCGCCTGGCGCGATCCGCGACTCCAACGCCCATTCGGTCCCCGCCGCCGCGCGGCTCGCCGGCGCCGACGTCGTCTCGGTCGCGTGGGCGCCCGACGAGCCGCGGGCGACCGAGGCGGCGCTCTCCGCCGCGATCTCGGCGGCCGACGTCGCGATCGTCTGCGGCGGTGTCTCGGTCGGCGAGCACGACCACGTCAAGGCGGCGCTCGCGCGGCTCGGCGTCGCCGAGGAGTTCTGGCGGATCGCGCTGCGGCCTGGCGGGCCGACCTGGTTCGGCCGCCGCGACGCCACCCTCGTCTTCGGCCTCCCCGGCAACCCGGTCTCGGCGCTCGTCACCTTCGCCCTGCTGGCGCGGCCGGCGCTGCTCGCGCTCGGCGGCGGCGACCCCGGCGCGCCGCGCACCCGCGCCGTCCTCGCCGCCGGCTGCGAGCGTCCAGCGGGGCGCGTCCACGCGGTCCGCTGCCGCCTCGAGCTGACCGAGCGCGGCTGGCTCGCGCACCCGTTCGGGCGCCAGGGCTCGCACGTCCTCACCTCGCTGGTCGGCGCCGACGCGCTGGCGCTCGTCCCCGCCGAGGGCCCCGGCGGCGCCGCCGGCGAGACGGTCGAGGTCGAGCTGCTGGACTCGGGCGGGGCCGCGGCCGCGGCTAGCATCGGACGATGATGGTGCGAGTGCGACTGTTCGCGATGCTCCGCGAGCGCACCGGCCGCGACGCGGTCGAGCTCGAGCTGCCCGCGGACGCGACCGTCGCCGACGCGCTCGCCGAGCTGTCGCGCTCGGAGCCCCTGGGCGAGCTGCTGGAACGTACGCCGGTGCGGATGGCGGTCAACCGCGAGTACGCCGACGAGGCTACGGCGATCGGGCCCGGCGACGAGCTGGCGCTGATCCCGCCGATAAGCGGCGGCGCGTCCCCCCGCCTCCACGCCCGCGTCAGCGCCGAGCCGCTCTCCGCGGAGGCGCTCGGCCGCCTCGTCGCGGACCCGGCGGCGGGCGCCGTCGTCACCTTCCAGGGGGTGACGCGCGAGGTGCCCCGGCTCGAGTACGAGGCCTACCGCGAGATGGCCGAGGAGCGGATCGCGGCGATCCTCGCGGAAGCCGCCGAGCGCCATGCCCTGCTCGCCGCCGCCGCCGAGCACCGTACGGGCGCGGTGCCGCTGGGCGAGGCCGGCGTCGTCGTCGCCGTCTCCGCCGGGCACCGCGAGGAAGCCTTCGCCGGGGCCCGCGAGGCGATCGACCGGATCAAGGCCGAGGCGCCGATCTGGAAGCGCGAGATCGAGGCCGGCGGCGGCGCGCGCTGGGTCGAGGGAGAGCCGGCGTGAGCGAGCTCAGCCACATCGGCGAGGACGGCCGCGCGCGGATGGTCGACGTCGGCGGCAAGCCGGAGAGCGAGCGCCGGGCGCGGGCGCGGGCGCGGGTGCGGATGTCGCCGGATACGGCGCGCCTGGTCGCCGCCGGCGAGGGCCCGAAGGGCGAGGTGCTCGAGGTCGCCCGGCTGGCCGGGGTGCAGGCGGCAAAGCAGACGGGGGCGTTGATCCCGCTCGCGCACCCGCTGCCGCTCAGCTTCGTCGACGTCGAGGCCTCGGTCGACGCGGGCGCCGGACTGGTCGAGCTGATCGCCGAGGCGCGGACGGTCGGGCGGACGGGGGTCGAGATGGAGGCGATGTGCGCCTGCTCGGTCGCGGCGCTCGCCGTCTACGACATGGTCAAGGGCGTCGAGCGCGGCGTCTCGATCGAGCAGGTCGTGCTGCTGGAGAAGACCGGCGGGCGCTCGGACTGGCGTCGCGGCGAGGAGGAGGCCTGAGGTGCGCGCCGCGCTTCTCACCGTCAGCAGCTCGAAGTCGCGCGGCGAGGGCGAGGACGAGAGCGGCGCGCGCCTGGCGGAGCTGGCGGAGCGGCTCGGGCTCGAGGTCGCCGGCCGCGAGGTGCTGCCCGACGAGCGCGCGGCGATCGAAGGGCGGCTGCGGCACTGGGCCGACCGGGACGCGGTCGAGCTGATCCTGACCAGCGGCGGCACCGGCCTCTCGCCCGACGACGTCACGCCGGAGGCGACCCGCGCCGTGCTCGACCGCGAGGCGCCGGGCATCGCCGAGGCGATGCGGCTCGCCTCGCGCCCCCACACCGAGCACTGGATGCTGTCGCGCGGGGTCGCGGGGACCCGCCGCCGCACCCTGATCGTCAACTTCCCCGGCAGCCCGCGCAGCATCGAGCAGACGGGCGAGGCGCTCGCCGGCGCCCTCCCCCACGCCCTCGCCCTGCTGGCCGGGGAGCCGGCGCCGCACGGAGGCGCGTGAATGGCGACGGCGACGGGTAGCGGCAGCAAGATGGCTCTCGAAGACGCCCACGGCCGCCTGCTCGGGGATCTCCGCGTCTCGGTCACGGACCGATGCAACTTCCGCTGCCGCTACTGCATGCCGGTCGAGGGCGTCCCCTGGATCCCGCGCGAGGAGATCCTCAGCTTCGAGGAGATCGAGCGGCTGGTTCGACTGCTGGTCGAGATGGGGATCCGGGACGTGCGCCTGACCGGGGGCGAGCCGCTGGTGCGGCGCGAGCTGCCGGCGCTCGTCGCGCGCCTGGCCGCGATCGAGGGCATCCGCGACCTCTCGCTGACGACAAACGGCTACCTGCTCGCCGCACAGGCCGAGGCGCTGGTCGCCGCGGGCATCGACCGCGTCAACGTCTCGGTCGACTCCCTGGCCCGCGCCCGCTTCTTCGAGGTGACGCGACGAGACGCGCTCGACCGGGTTCTCGCCGGGCTCGAGGCGATCGCCGCCTTCCCGGGGGTGCGCCCGATCAAGGTCAACGCGGTGCCGATTCCCGGCTTCGGAGAGGACGACGTGCGGCGCTTCTGCGCGCTGGCCCGGGATCGCGACTTCGAGGTCCGCTTCATCGAGTTCATGCCGCTCGACGGCGAGCGCGCCTGGCGCGCCGAGGACGTTCTGAGCGGGGCCGAGGTGCGGGAGATGGTGGAAGCGATCCACCCGCTGCGCGAGCTGCCGCGCGAGCCGCACGCGACCGCCCGGGTCTTCGAGCTGCTCGACGGCGGCGGCAGGATCGGCTTCATCAACCCGGTCACCGAGCCGTTCTGCGCCGACTGCAACCGCCTGCGGCTGACGGCCGACGGCAGGCTGCGGACCTGCCTCTTCTCACGCCACGAGACCGACCTGCGCGGGCCGCTGCGTGAGGGGGCGGGCGACGAGGAGCTCGTCCGCATCGTCCGCGACGCCGTCTGGCGCAAGGAGCTGAAGCACCGCATCGACGAGCCGGGCTTCCGGCCGCCGGCGCGGACGATGAGCGCGATCGGAGGTTGAGGATGAACCGCGAGGAATGGCTGAGCACATTCTGCGAGCAGATCGGCGTCGACCCGCCCTCGGCGGAGGAGGTGGAGGCCCTGCTGGCGCTTGCCGCCACCGCCGCCCACGACTCCGAGCGGACCGCGGCGCCGCTCGCCTGCTGGGCCGCCGGCCGCAGCGGGCGCGGCGCGGCGGAGCTCGGCGAGATCGCCGCCCGCATCAACCCGCCGGCGGCGTGAGCCTCAGACCTTCTTCGGCTTGTAGGTCCAGCCGGCGCCGGTGACGGCCTCGATCACCGGCTCGCGCAGGTCCGACCAGGAGAACTTGTAGCCGCTCTCGTCGGCGCCGCCCTCGGCCTGGTGGGGGCCCAGCCAGGCGAGCACGTGGACGGTCTCCGAGCCAACGTGCTGGCCGCGCTCCCAGCCCTTGGTCACCGCGAGCCCATCGGCGTCGAGGGCGGCCTCGGTCGTCGTCTTGAAGCAGATGCCCTGGGCCGCGCGGTCGCCCTCATCGAGCTCCAGCACGATCGAGCGGTACAGGTATTCGTACTCGGCGCCGCCGACGCCGGCGCCGGCGATCTTCGCCCCCCAGGCGACGGTGATCTTGCCGTCGGCGGCCTCGGCCGTCTCGATCCCCTTGCCGGCGATCGCCAGCAGCCGCCGGCGAACGTCGGCGCCGGGCAGGGACTCGACTCCCTCCTCCGGCTTCGCCGCGGTTATCACGCCGCGGCTCTTCTCCTTGAGCTTGTCGAAGAGACCCATCCGCGCGCAGCCTACGCGAAGCCGGTCGCGCCGTCGAGGCCGCTCAGGGCACGACCCGCTCGGGCGCCGCGTAGACGGTCGCGCGCCCGCCGCGGGTGAAGCCGGCGAGGGTGATGCGCCGGTCGGCGGCCAGCTCGATCGCCAGCGAGCTGGGGGCGCCGACGCCGACCAGGATCGGGGCGCCGGCGACCGCCGCCTTCTGGACCAGCTCGAAGGAGAGGCGCCCGCTGACGCAGAGGATCCGATCGCGGAGGGGGACGAGCCCGTCGAGCAGGGCGCGGCCGACGACCTTGTCCATCGCGTTGTGGCGGCCGACGTCCTCGCGCGCGACGAGCGGCGCGCCGGCGGCGTCGAACAGCCCGGTCGCGTGGGTCCCGCCGGTCCGCTCGAAGACGGGCTGCGCCAGCCGGCCCGGAAGCGCGGCGATGAGATCCCGGGATACCGACGGGCCCGGCGGCGCAGGCCGGCTCGCGACCGCGACCTCCTCCAGGGCGCCCTTGCCGCAGACGCCGCAGGAGGAGGTGGTGTAGAAGCGGCGGGCACCGGGGTCGCGGCTCAGCGGACCCTCCACCTCGATCGCGTTGGCGGCGAGATCGGCCGGCGGGGCGGCCCGGCGCGGACCGTCGATCAGCCCCTCGCCGAAGAGGAAGCCGAGGGCCAGCTCCTCGTCGTGGCCCGGCGTCCGCATCGTCACGCTCAGAGGCTCGCCGTCGACGCGGATCTCGAGCGGCTCCTCGACCGCGACCGCGTCGCGCTCGCCGTCGCGCTCGATCGACGCCCACATCCGGGCCAGCGTCGGGTCCTCGTCGGCTCGCATCGCGGGCCTACCGCCGCCGGCGGGCCACCGCGTAGCCGGCCAGCGCCGCCGCGCCGAGGAGCGCCGCCAGCGGCGGCCC
Organism: Syntrophothermus sp.; assembly: GCA_050259155.1. GTDB lineage: Bacteria > Actinomycetota > Thermoleophilia > Solirubrobacterales > 70-9 > VAYN01. Next base: position 7,600 of record JBLNAC010000335.1, on the reverse strand, counting down.
CGCCAGCCGCGCCGCCGCGCGCAGGTCCGAGCGATCGAGGACCACCCGCGACTCGACGCCGGCGACCGTGCCGACGACCTCGATCGCGCGGGCGCCTCGCTCCAGGCTCTGGAAGACGAACGGGTATTCGCCGAGCGGCGAGGAGACCCTCATCCCGCCGCCTCGAGCACCGCGGCGCCGCGAAAGGCGCCGGCGCGCAGGTCGGCGAGCGCCTCGTTCGCCCGCTCCAGCGGGTAGGTCGTGACCTCCGTCTCGACCGGGACCCGCGGCGCCAGCTCGAGGAACTCCTCGCCGTCGGCGCGGGTCAGGTTGGCGACCGAGCCGAGCACCCGCTCCCCCCAGAGCAGCTCGTAGGGAAAGGACGGGATGTCGCTCATGTGGATGCCGGCGCTGATCACGCGGGCGCCCCTGGCGCTGACCCGCAGCGCCGCCGGCATCAGCTCGCCCGCGGCGGCGAAGACGATCGCCCCGTCCAGCTCCTCCGGGGGCGCCTCGGGCGCGGCGCCGGCCCACTCGGCGCCGAGCCGGAGGGCGAACTCCTGGGTCTCGCGGTCTCCCTCGCGGGTGAAGGCGAAGACGCGCCGCCCCTGGTACACCGCGACCTGGCAGAGAATGTGGGCCGAGGCGCCGAAGCCGTAGAAGCCGATCCGCTCCGCGTCCCCGACCAGGCGCAGCGCCCGGTAGCCGATCAACCCCGCGCAGAGCAGCGGCGCCGCCTGCAGGTCCGGGTAGCCGTCGGGGATCGGGAAGCAGAAGCGCTCGTCGGCGACGGCGAGCTCGGCGTAGCCGCCGTCGAGGTCGTAGCCGGTGAAGCGGGCGTCGCCGCAGAGGTTCTCGCGGCCCGAGAGGCAGTAGCGGCAGCTGCCGTCGGTCCAGCCGAGCCAGGGGATCCCAACGCGGCGGCCGCGCTCGAACCGCTCGGCCCCCTCCCCGCCGGACTCGACGACGCCGACGATCTGGTGACCGGGGACTAGCGGCAGCTTCGGCTCGCGCAGCTCGCCGTCGAGGATGTGGAGGTCGGGGCGGCAGACGCCGCAGGCGCGGACGCGGACCAGCACCTGGCCGGGGCCGGGCGAGGGCTCGGGCACCTCCGCCGCGCGGAGCGGCTCGCCGGCCCGCTCGAGGACCATCGCGCGCATGCCCCAATGATTGCGCGCGGAGCGGGCTACTCGACGACGTAGCGCTCGGGGACGAAGGTCTGGGTGTGCACGGGGGGTCGCACGTAGGCCCGCTCCTGGCGCGGGGGCAGCACGATCTTCTCCGTCCTCACCCGCTCGTAGGGAACCTGTTCGAGCAGGTGGGAGATCAGGTTGAGGCGCGCGGTGCGCTTGTCGTCGGCCTCGACGACGAACCAGGGCGAGTCCTTGGTGTCGGTGTAGGCGAACATCTCGTCCTTGGCTTCGGCGTAGTCGACCCAGCGCGCCCGCGCCTCCAGGTCCATCTCGGTCAGCTTCCACTGCTTCGCCGGGTTGTCGATCCGCGCCTGGAAGCGGCGCTCCTGCTCCTCGTCGGAGACCGAGAGCCAGTACTTGACCAGGATCAGCCCGGAGCGCTGGAGGATTTCCTCGAAGCGGGGCGTCGTCCGCATGAACTCCTCGTACTCGGCGTCGGTGCAGAAGCCCATCACCCGCTCGACCAGCGCGCGGTTGTACCAGGAGCGGTCGAAGAGGACCATCTCCCCCGCCGCCGGCAGGTGCGGCACGAAACGCTGGAAGTACCACTGGGTCTGCTCGCGCTCGGTCGGCTTGGCGAGGGCGACGATCCGGATCACGCGCGGGTTCGTCCGCTCGGTGATGCGCTTGATCGCGCCGCCCTTGCCGGCGGTGTCACGACCCTCGAATATCACCGCGACCTTGAGCCCGGCGTGGACGATCCATTCCTGCAGCCGCACCAGCTCGACCTGCAGCCGCGCGAGCTCCTTCTCATAGGCCTTCCTGCCGAGGACCTTCGGCTTGATGTCGGCTTCGGTCGTCATCGGGCGAGGGCTGATCCGCGTCCTGCCCTCTCATCATCTCACCGCCCTATGCGGAAAGGGCGGCCCCGGGCGGGAGAAAGAACCCGGGGCCGCCCGATCCGTAGCTGGCCACCCGCCGGAGGGAATGGGTTGGGTTCGGCGGCAGCCAACCCCCGGCGCCTCCCGGCGCCGAAGCTCTTCGCCCTACACGCCGGTGCAGGGCCGGACGAATTCGATCGAGCCGCTGCGCCCGTCCGCGAACTTGGCGCTCGCGTGCGCCTGCAGCCTGCCATCGGGGCACTTGGCGGTGAGCACGCTCATCTTCCGCCCCTTGTAGGTGAATTTCTTGTCGATCTTCAGCGAGAAGGAGGTCACCGAGCCGGCGCCGCTGGCGATCTTGGGGATCGTCGCGACGGCTTTCGTCCCGTAGCGCCCGTTGTGGATCTTCGAGATCTTCACCGTGGTGACGACCGCCGCCGGCACCGGTTGGGTGAGGTAGGCGTGGATGTACAGGGTCGTGACGCCGCCGTGGACGCCGCCGTTGAAGACGAGCAGTTCGCTATGGGCAAGAAGGTCGGGTGATTCTGCGAAGGCGATCGCGACGTCGGTGGTCCCGGTCCCGATCAGCGCCGACTTGCAGGCTGCCTTGGCGGCCTTGCTGTCGCGCGACTGGAGCTGGCTCGACCTGCAGGTCGGGTAGCCCTTGACGTCGATCGCGCCGTTCTTGTCGGTTTCGACGACGACTTCCTTCAGCGCCGGCGGGTGGGTGCCGTCGGTGGTGTGCAGCCTCCCTTCGACCGTCAGCCCGATCGCCGTCTGCTTCGTCTTCGAGAGCTTCTTCGGCGAGAACTTGCCGCCGCCTTCGAAGACGAGGTTGCCGATTTCGAACTTTTCCGCACTCGACCCGGCGGACGCGGCGCCGGCGGCGACGCCGGCGATCAGCACCCCGAGCGCCGTCGCCAAAGCCAGTCGGCGCGAGCCCTTCCCCTGCAGCTTCCTCATCGTTCCCTCCCTGATCGTTGCCGGCCGACCGCGGCGATCGCGGCCCCCTGCCGTCGTCTCTTCCCTGCCGCCCTGCGCGGCCCGTCGACGGCTGACCCCGACAGAGTAGCCGAGATCATCCCGGAAGGAAACCGCGAGCGTTCACATACCGGCGACGCGCCGCTCAGCGCGAGCCGGTCCACCGCAGAACCGCGAGCACGCGGCGGTGGTCCTCAGGCCCCGCCGGCAGGTCGAGCTTCCAGAAGATGTTCGAGACGTGCTTCTCCACCGCCCGGTCGGTGATCGTCAGCCGCGCCGCGATGCCGCTGTTGGAGCGTCCCTCGGCCATCAGCTCGAGCACCCCGCGCGAGCGCGTGGTCAGCAGCGCCAGGCGCCCCTCTCCGGACCCCAGCAGCTCGGCGACCGCTTCTGGGTCGAGCGCGGTGCCGCCCGCTGCGACCCGCCGCAGCGACTCCACGAACTCGGCCGGGTTCGCGACCCGGTCCTTGAGCAGGTAGCCGACGCCGCCCTCGCCGGCCGCGAAAAGCTCCCGGGCGTAGGTCTGCTCGACGTACTGGGAGAGGATCAGGATCGGCAGCCCGGGGAAGCGCTCCCGCGCCTCGATCGCGGCGCGCACCCCCTCGTCGGAGAAGCCCGGCGGCAGGCGCACGTCGAGGACGCAGACGCTCGGCAGGCCGGACTCGAGGGCCGCGAGGAAGGACCCGGCGTCGGCCACGGCGGCGGTCACCTCGCAGCCGTGGGCCTCGAGCAGGCGGACCAGGCCGTCGCGGAGCAGGGCGCTGTCCTCGCAGACGACTACGCGCACGGGATCTCCGTCTACGCGCACGGGATCTCCGCCCTCAGCACCGTCGGGCCGCCGGCGGGGCTGACGACCTCGAGCCTGCCGTCGAGCGCGGCGACGCGCTTGCGCAGCCCTTCGAGCCCCGAGCCGCCGGCGCGGGCGCCGCCGCGGCCGTCGTCCTCGACGCCGGCGACGAGCGCCGCGGCGGTGCGCTCGATCCGCACCCGCAGCCGCTCCGCGCCGCTGTGCTTGGCGGCGTTGGCAAGGCCCTCGGCGACGACGAAGTAGGCGGCGGCCTGGACCTGGGCCGGAGCCCCGTCGACGTCGCCGATCACGCTTAGGGAGACCGGCAGCGGCGACCGGGCGAGCAGCGACTCGGTCGCGGCGACCAGCCCCCGTTCCTCGAGCAGCGCCGGCCGCATGCCGCGCGAGAGGTCGCGCAGCTCCCCGAGCGCGGCCAGCGTCTCGTCGCGCGCGCGGCGAACCGTATCGACGGCGGCGCCGGGGTCCTCGCGCAGCTCCTCCTCGGCCATCCCGAGCTCCATCGCGAGCCCGACCAGCCTCGCCTGGGCCCCGTCGTGGAGGTCGCGCTCGATCCGCTCGAGCTGGTCCTGGGCCGCCTCGACGGCGCCGGCGCGGGTGGCGGCGAGATCGTCGACCCGCGCCCGCAGCCGCTGGCTCTCGGAGGGGCCGAGGATCGGCGCCGCGAGGGACGAGTGGCCGGCGACGACGCCGCGGTTGAGCAGCCAGGCGAGCGGCGCCAGCGCCAGGCCGATCGCGGTGACGAGGAACGCCTGCCCGGTCGATTCGACCGTGAAGAGGCCGAGGTTGAGCGTCCCGTACTGCGTCCCGGGGTCGGGCACCGCCCACCACCAGGCGGGCATCAGGACGTAGGCGACGACGGCCACCGTCGCGGTCAGCGCCACCACCGCCAGGGCGAAGCCGAGGATCGAGTTGAGCACCAGCCAGCCGAGGTCCTTCCAGGTCTGCGGGTCGGCGGTGACGCAGCGCAGCCGGGCCAGGAGTCCCGGCTCCTCCGGCTCGCGATAGACGGCCGCGATCCTCTCGCCGCGGGCCCAGCCGACCAGGCGCCTGTCGACCCAGGTTGTCCAGCGGAAGGCGTAGACGCTGCCGAGCCAGACGAAGATCCCGACGACGAAGACCAGCAACGAGAGCGTGAGGCTGAGGCAGGTCACCCAGACGCAGAAGGCGACGACGCTCCAGATCCCGACCGCGCCGATGTAGAGCAGGTCGCGCCCGCCCCGCGCCGCCCGCGCGCCGAGCCAGTCCTTGATCGAGGAGATCCGCTCCATGCGGTGATGATCCCCCGCCGGCGGGCGCCGGGCAATACGGGTTGCCGGCGTCTCGCCGGTGGTGCTGGCCGCACCCCGCTCGGGCCCGTGCGCCTCAGCCGCCGGCGGCGACGCGACCGCCGCGCAGCTCGCGCACCTCGTCGAAGGCGTCGAGGGCGACGCGGTCGTGCGTGATCACGAGGACGCCGGGGCCGCCGGCGGCGGCGAGCCGCGCGAGGCGGCGCTGGAGGTCGGCGGCGCCGGCGGGGTCCAGGTGCGCGGTCGGCTCGTCGAAGATCAGGAAGCGGGCGTCGGCGAGGAACATCCGCGCCGCCGCGATCCGCTGCCGCTGACCGCCCGACACCCGCGCCCCGGCCTCACCGACCTCGGTGTCCAGGCCCTGCGGGAGCGTGTCGACCCAGGCGCCGAGGCCGACCGCGTCCAGCGCGGCGCGGACCTCGGCGTCGCTCGCCCCGGCGCGCCCCAGCGTGACGTTGTCGCGCAGCGTCGTCGTGAAAAGGTAGGCGTCCTGCGGGGAGAGCCGGACCGCTTCGCGGACCGCGGCGCCCGCCATCTCCCGGAGCGGTGCGCCGCCGATCGCCACCACCCCCTCGTCGGGGTCGCGGAAGCGCACCGCGAGCTCGGCCAGCGTGCTCTTGCCGATCCCGCTGGGCCCCAGCAGCGCCATCGAGCGGCCCGGCCGCAGCAGCAGGTCGGCGCCGTCGAGGACCCAATCGGCGGCCGCTTCGTAGCGGTAGCGGACGCCGCGCAGCTCGAGATCGCCCGCCGGCGGCGCCAGCGGCTCCTCCGGGTCGCGCACGGCCGGCTCGCGTGCGAGCAGCGACTCGATCCGGCCTGACGCCGTGGCGCAGGCGTCGATGCTGGTCGCCGCGGCGGAGAGCGGCGCGACCGCCTCGAAGGAGGCGAGCGCGAGCAGCGCCAGGGCGCCGAGGAGGACCCCGGGGAGGGCGCCGCTGCCGACAGCGGGGATCGAGACCGCGACGACCGCGACGACGCCCCCCGCGGCCAGCGCGGTCGCGAAGCCCGCGGCGAGGCCGCCGCTGAGCGCGTCGCGCCTCGCCAGCCCGGCGACCCGGGCGCTGGCCCGGTCGCTGCGGGCGACCCAGTCCTCGGCCCGCCCGGCGACGGCCAGCTCGGCCGAGCCGGTGGCGATCTCGACCAGCCCGGCCCCGAGCTCGGCCCGCGCGGCGCCCTGGCGGCGGCCGGCGCTCCGCGCCGACCAGCGGGTCAGGGCCGGGGCCGCGATCGCTGCCGCGAGCAGGGCGAGGGCGAGGACGGCCCCGGCCGCAGGCAGCATCAGGTAGGCGATCAGGACCGAGGCCGCGCCCGCCAGCAGGGCCACCAGCGGCGGCGCCAGGGCGCGCAGGTAAAGGTCCTGGAGCCGGTCGACATCGCCGACGAAGCGACCCATCAGCTCGCCCCGGCCGATCTCGGAGACACCGCCGGGAACGAGGGGGACGAGGCGGCGGAAGAACCGCTCGCGGAGGTCGGTCAGGGTGCGGAAGGCGAGGTCGTGGGAGACGAGGCGCTCGGCGTAGCGCAGCAGCGCCCGCGAGATGCCGAAGAAGCGGACGCCGACGATCGCGACGCCCAGGGCGAGGATCTCGGGGCGCTGCGCGGCGCGGCTGATCAGGTAGCCGGAGGTCGTCAGCAGCCCGACCGCGGCCAGCACCGCGCCGGTGCCGAGCAGGACCGAGAGGACCAGCAGCCCGCGGCGCGAGGCGGTCGCGGCGATCGCGGCGCGGAGGGCCGGGGTCACGCGGCCACCACCGCGGCCGACGTCGTCCCGGGCGCGCCGATCCTGCCCTCGCGCAGCTCGACCACCCGGTCGGCGCGGCGCGCCAGCTCCGGGCGGTGGGCGACCAGCAGCGTCGTGCGGCCGGCCGCGAGGCGCTCGATCGTCGCCGCCAGCGCCAGCTCGCTCTCGCCGTCGAGGTGCGCGGTCGGCTCGTCGAGCAGCAGCAGCGGGGCCCGGGAGAGGAAGGCGCGGGCGAGGCCGACGCGCTGGGCCTGCCCGGCGGAGAGGCGGCGGCCGCCCTCCCCCACCGGCGTGTCCATCCCCTGCGGCAGCGCCAGCGCGATCTCGAGCAGGCCGGCGTCCTCGGCGGCGATCAGCACCCGCTCCTCGGGAGCGCCGGGCGCGGCGAGGCGGATGTTGTCCTCGATCGTGCCCGCGAACAGCGTCGGCCGCTGCGGTACCCAGGCGATCCGCCGCCGCCACTCCGCCGGATCGACGTCGCGCAGGTCGACCCCACCGCAGGCGATCACGCCCTCGTCCTGCTCGGCGAGCCGCAGCAGCAGCGAGACCAGGGTCGACTTGCCGCCGCCGCTGGCGCCGACCATGGCGACCGTCTCGCCGGGCTCGAGGCGCAGGTCGACCCCCCGCAGGACCTCGGGGCGGCCCGGGTGGGAGAAGCGGACGCCGCTCAGCTCGATCGCCTCCCGACCGGGGTCGGGGGCCCGCCGCGGCGGCCCCGGCGCCCGCCCGGCCCGCGGCTGGGGGCGCCCCACGCCGATACGCGCCGCGCGCGCCCTCCCGGCGGCGCAGGC
>JBLNAC010000334.1:0-7967 GCA_050259155.1 Syntrophothermus sp. | reverse complement strand
CACACGCGGTAGTCGGCTCTCGGGTCTGGTCGAGAGAAGTGCGGCCTGCGCCGCCAGGCTTCGCCTTGCTCGGAAAAAGGGTTCGCCGATGGGCTGCTGGCCGAGGGTCTGAGCCCGTCCGCGATCAAGGTCACCCTCCTGCCGCTGCGGTCGGTCTGCCGTCGCGCCATCGCCCGCGGCGAGCTGGTCGTCAACCCCTGCGACGGGCTGGAACTTGCCGCAGCCCGCGCCCGCCGCGAACGCTTCGCCTCGCCCGATGAAGCCGAGGCGCTGCTCGCCGCGGTCCCGGAGCATGACCGGGCGATCTGGGCGACGGCGATGTTTGCTGGTCTACGCCGCGGCGAGTTACAGGCGCTTCGGGCTGACGATGTGGATTTGGCGACCGGCGTTATCCGCATCGAGCGCGGTTGGGATGATCGAGAGGGTGAGGTCGCACTCAAGTCTCGCGCCGGTCGCCGCAAGGTCCTGATCGCCGTCGTGCTGCGCGGCCCCCTGACCGAGCATCGGATGCGGGCCGAGCGCGGAGGGTCAGCGTTGCTGTTCGGTCGCACCGAGGTCGCAGCATTCGATGCGAAAGCACTGCAGGCCAGAGCCGACAGGGCGTGGGAGGCCGCGAACTTGGAGCGCGTCACCCTGCACGAGTGCCGCCATACCTTCGCCTCGCTGATGATCGCCGCCGGTGTCAACGCCAAGGCCCTTTCGACCTACATGGGCCACAGCGGCGTTTCGATCACCCTCGACCGCTACGGTCACCTGATGCCAGGCAATGAGGCTGAGGCTGCAGACCTGCTTGACGCCTACCTGACCGCGTCTCGCAAGCGCGACGACGAGGCCGCTCGCAACGCCGGAAGCGGTCTCACTGGCGAACAAACTGGCGAACGGAACCCGACCGCGGACCCGGAAACCGCATGACCAAGCCGTCTACGCGTACCCCATCCGTTCCAAGACCGGGATCTCGCGGATCTGCGGGGGCTGCAGGTGGTCCCAGAGGATCCCGCGCGGGCGCTCGTACTGGCGCTCGACTTCGATCACCGCGCGCGGGGTCGCGATCAGGTCGCAGGGCAGGTCATGCGCGGTGACCATCAGGTGCTGGCGGAGGATCTGTATGGGGTGCACCGTTGTCGCGACCGTGGTGTGCGAGTCGATCTTGCCGGCGTCGACGAGGATCCCGTACTCGAGGTCGTGGTAGCCGCCGCCTTTCCCGATCCTGGCCCCGCTCAGGTTCACCGCGACCGATCCGCAGAGGACGAAGTCGATGTCGGGGAGGTCGTCGAGCGCGATCACCCGGCCGTGCTTGAGCGCGCCCTTGATCGTCGCTGCCTCTCTCACCGCGGCCTTGGAGAGATGCGCGGGCTCGAGGACCCGGAAGGGATGCGGGTCGCGCAGCCTCGGCACCGCCATGATCACGGTCTTCCCCTCTTCGAGCGCGATCCGCCGTGCGTGGGTCTGCGGCGAGTCGGGGTTGGCCTTGATCACCCGGGCCCGCTTCCAGAGGCGATGGCCGGCGAGCTTCTCGGCCGCGAGCTTGGCGCCCGCGAAGTTCGGGATCCGGCCCTCGGCGCCGGGGAAGCGGGAGACACCCTCGCGTTCCATCGCCGCCCAGACCTCCTTGCGAACCTCGTCCTTAGAACGCACCGCCGAAAGATATCCCGGCGGCCTGCCGATAAGACCGACGCAGATGGCAAATTGCAGGGACCGCGGCCCGGCCGCGCGAATGAACGGTCTGCTTAGACTTCCGGGAGAGGCGGAATCGAGCTGAGCAGCTCAGAGCATGGGACGCAAGACGAAGATCGGAATCCTGGCGGCGGCGCTCCTCGTCGTGGCCCTCGTCGGTGGCGCCTACGCCTACGACGCGACCCATAAGAACGAGATCGCCGACGGCGTCACGATCGCCGGCGTCGACGTCGGCGGCATGAGCCCCTCAGAGGCCGAAGCGGCGGTTCGCAGGCAGCTGCTCGAGCCGCTGCGCGACTCGCTCACGGTCACCTACCACGGCCGGAGCTGGACCCTCCCGGGACGTGAGCTGAAGATCAGAGCGGATGTCTCCGACGCCGTCGAAAAGGCCCTTGCCGCGAGCGAGGACGGAGGCCTGCCGGGGCGCCTCGTCCGCTACGTCACAGGCGGCGAAGTCGACGAAGGCATCTCGGCCCGGATCGGCTACTCGCACGCTGCGATCCACCGCTTCGTCCGCCACGTCGCCGATCGGCTCGACCGCGAACCTCGCAACGCCTCGGTCTCGCCCAGCGCCGACGCGCTGGAAGTCGTCCCCGCGGCCGATGGCCGCAAGGTCCGGGACGTCCAGCTCACGCGGCAGCTCGAAGCAGCCGTGGTCGACGCCGCGGCGCCGCGTCGGATCGTCGCCGATGTCCACAGCACCCGGCCGAAGGTGACGACCAAGCAGGTTGCCTCCGAGTATCCGTCCTATCTGACGCTGGATCGCGCGACCTTCACCCTGCGCCTCTGGAAGCACCTGAAGCTGGCCAAGAGCTACACCGTCGCGGTGGGCATGGAAGGTCTCGAAACGCCCGAAGGGCTGTACGAAATCCAGGAAAAGGAAGAAAACCCGGTCTGGCGCGTCCCCAACTCGGCCTGGGCCGGCGAACTCGCGGGCCAGACGATCCCTCCCGGGCCCTCCAACCCGATCAAGGCGCGCTGGATGGGGATCTACGAAGGCGCCGGGATCCACGGCACCGAAGAGACCGAATCGCTCGGCCACGCCGCCTCGCACGGCTGCGTCCGCATGTCGATCCCCGACGTAGAGGAACTCTACGAACAGGTCGAAGTCGGGACGCCGATCTACATCGGCTGACGGCGTCGCGAAGGACGCGGGGCGCGGAGCGCGAAGTCCACAGGGTGACCTGGGACGACGCGCTCGCCGATTACGACCGGGACCTCCGCGCGCGCGGAGCCGCGGAGCGGACGCGGCGCGCCTACGCCGTCGACCTGGCCGGTTTCGTCGAGTGGGCCGCGCCGCAGGGGCTGGGGCCCGGCGAGGTCCGCCACCGTGACGTACGCCGTTTCGCCGCCGCGCTCTCGGCGGCCGGAGCTGCCCCCGCGACCGTCGCCCGCAAGCTGGCCGCGATCCGCGGCCTCTACGGCTTCCTGGTCCGCACCGAGCGCGCCCGCCACAACCCGGCCGAGCTCGTGACCAGCCCCAAGCGGGGCGAGTCGCTGCCGAAGGTGCTCTCGGTCGCGCAGATGCGGTCGCTCCTGGAGCGGATTCCCGCCCGGACGCCCCTGGAGCTGCGCGACCGGGCGATGCTCGAGCTCGCCTACTCGTGCGGCCTGCGCTGCGAGGAGATCGTCAACCTCGACCTCGGCGCGATCGACTTCGAGTCCGAGCAGGTGCGGGTCCTCGGCAAGGGCTCCAAGGAGCGCCTGCTCCCCGTCGGCGAGCCGGCGCAGCGGGCGCTGGAGCGGTACCTGGAGCGGGCGCGGCCGACCCTCGCCGAAGACCCCCGCGAGCCCGCGCTCTTCCTTTCCAAGAGCGGACGCCGCCTCTCCGCCTCCGACGTCACCAGGCGTCTCGCGCTCTGGAGCCGCGAGGCGGCGCTGGCCGCCGGCATCTCGCCCCACTCGCTCAGGCATTCCTTCGCAACGCATCTCTTGGAGGGCGGCGCCGATCTGCGTACGATTCAGGAGCTGCTCGGCCACGCGTCGATCTCGACCACTCAGGTTTACACGCGAGTCGACGCAGCTCGGCTCCGCGACAGCTACGCCGCCAGTCACCCCCGCGCATGATCTCCATCTACACACCCGACGTAGAATCGCCTGAGTAGATGGAGACCGGTGTGAAAGAGGTCGAGCTCCGAGACCTGTGGCGGCGGTACAAGGAGCAGGGCGACGAGAACGCCCGCGAGCGGCTGGTCGTCGCCTATGCGCCGCTGGTCAAGTTCGTCGCCGGGCGCCTCGGCGCCGGGCTCCCCTCGCACGTCGACGATGCCGACCTGATCTCCTACGGGCTGGTCGGCCTGATCGGTGCGATCGAACGGTTCGACCCCGACCGCGGGATCAAGTTCGAGACCTTCGCGATGACCCGGATCCGCGGCGCGATCATCGACGAACTGCGCTCCCTCGACTGGGTTCCGCGCTCGGTCAGATCGCGCGCCCGGGAGATCGAAGTCGCCCAGGCCAAACTCGAGCACGAGCTGCAGCGGGCGCCAACAGAGGGGGAGCTCGCGGCGAAGCTCAACGTGAGCGAAGAGGAGTTGCAGGCATCCCTGCTGGAGATCGCCAACTCGTCCGTCTACGCCCTCGACGAGCTCTGGACGGTGTCCGACTCTTCGGGGGACCAGGTCTCCCTCCTGGACACGATCGCCGACCAGGCCGCCGCCGATCCGCAGGAAGCGCTCGACACCAGCGAGGTGAAGGAGCGCCTGACCGAGGCGATCGCCTCGCTGCCGGAGCGCGAGCAGCTCGTCGTCGCCCTGTACTACTACGAGAACCTGACCCTGCGGGAGATCGGCGAGGTGCTCGGCGTCACCGAGTCGCGCGTCTCCCAGCTCCACACGAAGGCCGTGATGCGGCTCAAGTCGCACCTGCAGGCGGTCTGAGCCGGTGCGCCTCCGCCTCCCGCAGCGGCGCGCGCCCGAGATACCCGAAGCCGAGCTCACCACCTTCGAGCTCGCGGCGGCGCGCTTCAACGCCAGCGAGGCGGCCCGGACCGTGGCGGGCCTCGTCCGCACCCTGGGGGAGCCGCGGGTCTCCGTCGGCGCCTCGGCGGGCACTCCCGCCCAGGCTCGCGTCACCGTCGCCTGGGAGCTGACCTGGTATCAGTGGGGCGTGGCGCTGGGCGCCGAGCCGCGGCCGGTCCGCCTCCTCGCCAAGGGCGGCGAGATCGGCGAGATCGACTACCCGGCGCGCCAGTGGAACGCCCACGTCGCAGGCGACGGCCAGATCGTGCTCGCGGCCGCCACGCGCCGATGACGAGGCTGACCGTCAACGTCGACGGTGGCGCTCGCGGCAACCCGGGTCCGGCCGCGATCGGGGTCGTCGTCCGCGGTCCCGGCGAGGAGGTCCTGGAGGAGGTGGGGGAGACGATCGGCCGCGCGACCAACAACGTCGCCGAGTATCGAGCGCTGCTGCGCGGGATCGAGCTCGCGAACGCCCACGGGGCCGACGAGCTGGAGCTGGTCGGCGACTCGGAGCTGGTCGTCCGTCAGGTGGAAGGGCGCTACAAGGTCAAGGACGCGAGCCTGCGGGAATTGCATGCGGAGGTGACCCGGGCGCTTTCCGGGTTCCGGTCGTGGTCGATCCGCCACGTGCGGCGGGCCGAGAACGCAGAGGCGGACCGCCTCGTCAACGAGGCGCTGGACCGGACATGACCGAGCCGATCGACCCGGGCGTCGACATCGGGCACGTACACCTCAAGGTGGCTGACGTCGAGCGGTCGCTGGCCTTCTACTGCGGCGTCCTCGGCTTCGAGCTGATGCAGCGCTACGGGCCCGACGCCGCCTTCGTCGCGGCCGGCGGCTACCACCACCACATCGGGCTCAACGCGTGGGAATCGCGCGGTGGGTCGCCACCGCCCCCGGGCACCACGGGCCTCTATCACACGGCGATCCGCTACCCGACGCGGCGCGCGCTCGCGGATGCCCTGCGGCGCCTGATCGAGGCCGGCGTGCCGCTGCACGGCGCTTCCGACCACGGGGTCAGCGAGGCGCTCTACCTGAGCGACCCCGACGGCAACGGGATCGAGCTCTACTGGGACCGGCCGAAAGAGGAGTGGCCGCAGCCAGGGCCCGGCGAGAAGGTCGGCATGTACACGCGGGGGCTCGACCTCGAGGGCCTCCTGGAGGAGCTCGGGTCTGGGAGCCAGGCGCGCGGGTAGGCATCGAACATGAGGGAAATCGAACCCCGGGACAGAGAGCCGATCGAGGTGGCGATCGCCGGCGCCCACGGCAAGATCGCGATGGCCCTCGGCAGGATGCTGGTCGACCGCGGCGACATCGTCTGGGGTCTGATCCGCGACTCCGCGCATGAGGATGACCTGCACGACGCCGGGATCGAGCCGGTTCTCTGCGACCTCGAGTCCGACGACGACGTGGCCGAGGCCGTGAGCGGCGCCGGCGCGATCGTCTTCGCCGCCGGCGCGGGGCCCGGCAGCGGCGCCGCCCGCAAGCGGACGATGGACCTGGGGGGTGCCCTGAAGCTGATCGACGCCGCGAGGACCGAGGGAATCCGTCGCTATGTGATGGTCAGCGCGATGGGTGCCGCCGACCCTCCCGCAGGGGGCGGCGGGGTCTTCGGCGAGTACCTCCGCGCCAAGGCCGAGGCCGACGAGGCGCTCCGCGCCAGCGGCCTCGAGTACACGATCGTGCGGCCGGGACGCCTGACCGACGACGGGCCGACGGGCCGGGTGCGGGTCGGCGAGCGGCTCGAGCCGGGCGAGATCAGTCGCGCCGACGTCGCCGCGGTGCTGCTCGCCTGCCTCGACGCGCGCCACACGATCGACCGCAGCTTCGACGTCGTCTCCGGCGAGACGCCGATCGGCGAGGCTCTCGCCGCGCTCTGAGGGCTCAGGCGGCCGGCGCCGGGGCGCCGCTGCCGCTCTCCACCGGGTGGCCGGCGTCCCGCCAGGCGCCGACCCCCTGGCCGACGTGCACGACGTCGCCGAAGCCCTCCCGCTGGAGGATCGAGGCAGCGAGCCCGCTGCGTTTGCCGCCCCGGCAGATCGCCGCGATCGGGCGGTCGCGGGGAAGCTCGTCGCAGCGTCCGGCGAGGTCGCCGTAGGGGATGTGGAGCGAGCCGGGGATGTGCTCGTCCGCGTACTCCGAGGCGTTGCGGACATCGAGTATCAGGGGCGGCTCCGGGCCGGCGACGCGGGCGGCGAGCTCGTCCGGGTCGATCAGCTCGATCCGGCGCACCGGGCGGTCCTCCTCCCGCCAGGCCGTCATCCCGCCCTCGAGGAAGCCGCGCACCCGCATCCCCACCGACGCCAGCAGCTCCGCGGCGTGGCGCTCGTCGTAGTCGGACGCGGCGACGACGATCACGTCGGCCCCCTCGGGAGCGACACGCGAGACCTTGGTCGCGAAGCCCGTGTCGTAGGCCGAGGCGCTGAGCGCGCCGACGATGTGGGACTCGTCGAACTCCTCGTTGGTGCGGCCGTCGATCACGACCGCGCCGTTGGCGACCGCGGCCTCGACCTCGTGGGGCGTCATCGGCTGCGGGTAACCGAAGTCGTCGACGAACGGGCCGCGGTTGATGGCGACGATCTTGTCGACGTTGGGCGGCTTGTCGCCGAGCGTCCCGATCGCGTCCTCGACGAACTCGCGCTCGTCGTCGATCTGCAGCGCCCGGTTGTGGCGGCGCTCGAAGCCGACAGTCGAAGAGGTCTTCAGGTCGAGCCCCGAGCCGCCGCAGAGCGAGCCGCCCAGGTGCCCGGGCCAGACCTCGACCTCGTCGGCGAGGGTGAGGAGGCGCTCGTGCAGCGAGCGGAACATGTAGGTCGCGCCTTCGCGCGGCTCGACCGCGAGGTCGGGCCGGGCGACGTCGCCGATGAACAGCGAGTCGCCGCTGAGCACGGCCCACGGCGCGCCGTCGCGGCTGGCGTCGCGCAGCAGGAACGCGGTGTGCTCGGGACGGTGGCCGGGGGTATGGATGGCCTCGACCGTCACCTCGCCGAGCTCGAGCGTCCAGCCGTCGACGAAGGGCTCGTGCGGGTACTCGGCCTGCGCAAGCTCGTGGATGTGGACGGTCGCGCCGGTGGCACGGGCGAGGCGGCCGTGGCCGGACACGTGGTCGGCGTGGTTGTGGGTCTCGAGGACGTGCTCGATGCGGACGCCGTGAAGGCGCGCCAGGCGGCGATAGGGATCGATGTCCCATTGCGGGTCGATCACCGCGGCGTGCCCCGCGTCGCGGTCCGCGACCAGGTAGGAGGCGCAGCCGAGGTCCTCGTGGATGATCTGTCGGAAGAGCATCGGGCTCGCCTGCAGGCTAGCCCGATGCTCTTCCGACAGATCATCCAC
>JBLNAC010000333.1:0-3969 GCA_050259155.1 Syntrophothermus sp. | reverse complement strand
CCGATCCCCTACATCGTCATCGGCGCGCTCGTCGCGGTCCTGGCCGGCGTCGCGCTCCTGGTCATCACCGGAAACCAGATCTCCGAACGCAAGGAACAGGCGACCCGGCTCCGCCAGGAAGACGCCGCGGCCGTGGTCCAGGCCAAGCAGCTCGCCGCCTACACCCAGTTCCAGACGCTGCACGAACAGCGCCTGGCGACGATCAGCAACCTCGCCGACAGCCGCTTCGACTGGGAACGGGTGATGCGGGAACTCGCCCTGATCCTGCCCCACGACGTCTGGCTGACCGAACTGACCGCGTCGGCGACCGCCGGCACCGAAGGCGGCGGCGGCGGCGAAGGCAACCTGCGCCGCTCGATCCTGGGGCCCGCGCTCGAACTTGAAGGATGCGCGGTGGGGCAGGAAGCCGTCGCCGGCTTCGTCGCCGCCCTCAAGGACATCGACGGCGTGACCAGGGTGGGCGTCGAATCCTCGGAACTCTCGGGGCAGGAAGAAGGCTCCGGGACCTCTTCGGGATCCTCCGAAGCGAGCGGCGGAGCCGAATGCCGGACGCGCGAGTTCATCGCCAAGTTCAACATCGTCGTCGCCTTCGACGCCGCGCCGGTGCCGGTGACCGCCGAAGGCGAAGGGGAAGCGCCCGCCTCCGCGACCGAAGCCGCGACGACGGCGGCCTCCGAAACCGAATCGACCGAATCCGGCTCCTCGGAAGGCCAGTGAGATGAAAGCCGGCAACCGTGTCATCGTCGCGATGCTCGCCGTAACGGCGCTGGCTGTCGCGTTCTGGATGCTGCTGCTCAGCCCGAAGCGGGACGAAGTCGGGAAGCTCGACAGCCAGATCGCCAGGCAGGAAGAATCGCTGGCGGTCCACCAGGCGGAAGTCCAGCGGGGCGAAGAAGCCAAGCGCCACTTCGCCTCCGCCTACCAGGACCTCGTCGTGCTCGGCAAGGCGGCTCCCGCCGGCGACGAAACGGCTTCGCTGCTGGTGCAGCTGAATCGCATCGCCGATCACGCGCATGTCCGGTTCGAGACCTTCGTCCTCGCTCCCGCCTCCGGCGCGGAAGCGCCTGCCGCCGAAACCGCCGAAGCACCTCCCGCAGAAGGGGCAGAAGGGACAGAAGGGGCAGAAGGGACAGAAGGGGCAGAAGGCGGCGAAGGCAGCCCGGCGTCCTTTCCGTCGCCGACCGAGGTTGCCGCCTCGACGCTGCCGCTCGGCGCCGCGATCGGCCCCGCCGGCCTCGCCGTGATGCCCTACACGCTCACGTTCAAGGGCAACTTCTTCCACCTCGCGGACTTCATCCACGGCCTCGACTCGCTGGTGGAGACCAGGAACGCCAAGGTCGAGGTCACCGGTCGCCTGATCACGATCAACGGCTTCGGGCTCAAGGTCGACCAGAACAAGGGCTTCCCGCACCTCGAAGCGACGTTCACGGTGACGACCTTCCTGGTGCCTCCCGGCCAGGGGGTGACGGGCGGCGCCACCCCGTCGAGCCCGGAACCCTCGACCGGCACACCGGTATCCACGACCACGGGAGGGACGCCGTGAAGCGCCTCGGGCCCGAGCTGAAGATGCCAAAGCTGAAGGGTGGGGACGTCAAGGTGCCGCCCTTCCTTTCCGACCTCTTCTACGACCTGCGCGAACGCCGGCTGCTGCCGCTGGTCGCCCTGATCCTCGTCGCGATCGTCGCGGCGCCGATCCTCCTCGGCGGCGGCTCCGGCGAAGCCGAACCCTCGCCGAGCGCGGTCGCCCCATCGGGGGAGGGGTCGAGCGGCTCGACGGCGAGCCTCACCGTGGTCCAGGCGCAGCCCGGCCTGCGCAACTACAAGAAGCGGCTCGCCCATCGCAGCCCCACCAACCCGTTCAAGCAGCGCTTCACGGCGCCGAACCTGAAGGGCGCTGAACTCAACCAGCAGTCGACCACGACGACCACGACGACCACGACCGGCTCGCAATCCACCGGCACGGAATCGGCCGGTGCCGGATCCGAATCGGTCACCACGCCGTCGCACGGCGCCTCCTCCGGCGGCAAGACGGGAGGCGGCGGGTCCGGTGGCGGACACGGCGCCCCGGCGCCCCCGAGCGGCGTTACCTACTCCACGTTCGCGATCGACCTGCAGATCTCCAAGACCGCGACGAAGCCGGACGGCGGCAAGGAAACGACCGGGCCGACGGTCCACAAGGAAGTGGTGCCGCCGACGACGCTTCCCGGCAGGAAGGCCCAGGTGGTCACCTACATCGGCACCAGCTCGAAGACCGGCAAGCCCCTCTTCGTCGTCTCGACCGACGTCAGGGCGATCTTCGGCGAAGCGAAGTGCGTCGCCGGCTCGGGAGTCTGCCAGCTGCTCGAACTCGAACCGGGCTTCCCCGTGACCCTCGTCTACGGCGAAAACGGGGTCCGCTACAAGCTCCAGGTGATCAAGGTGTACCCCAAGGCCACCGGGCGATCCTGAGCGCCGGGCCGCGGCGCCCAAAGCTTCACTAAGTGAAGCAACATGGCTACACTTCTTGAAGCGGGATCGCAAGCTTCACCCGCCTCTCGAGAATGAGCGCCAGCAGCAATGCCGAATGCCCCGTCTGCCGCACCGCCGAAGTCGTGTGCGGAAAGTGGACCCTACTCCTGATCCGGGACCTCGCTGACGGCAGCCGGCGGTTCTGCGAGCTGGAGCGCTCTCTGGAGGGGATCAGCCCGCGCACCCTCTCGCTGCGGCTGCGGGCGCTGGAGGCCGAAGGCATCGTCGAGCGGCACACCTACCCCGAGGTCCCGCCCCGGGTCGAGTACGCGCTGACCGAGAAAGGCGAGGCGCTGGTGCCCCTGATCGACGACATGCGCAGCTACGGCAGCCGCTGGCTCCCCACCGCCGACGAGGCGGCAGCGACGGTCTGAGACCCGCCCCCGGGCCCAGGTCGTCGGTCCACCGCGCGGCGCTGCAAGGCGTCGTGCAGGCGCAGGAGCTCGCCGCGTCGCCGTGAAGCCTGGGGCGTGCGTGACTTCCTGCTGACCGAAGCGCTGAAGCGCCTCGCGCCCGAGGTCGCGACCCGGCTCAGCGCCGTGGTCGCCGCCGGCGAGCAGATCCCCTTCGACGTCGCCGCCGACTCCGGCGAGGAGTCGGACTTCTACAGCTACGTGCCGCTGACCGGCCGCTTCGTCGAGTCCCACGCCGATGACCTGCGGGCCCTGCCGGGCTTCGCCGCGGCCAGGGAGGCCGCGGTCGAGGCCGGTGTCGCAGCCTCCTTCCTCGAGGCCCGCGGGGAGCCGGTCGCCGCCGATCCGGGAGCGCGCGCCGAGCGCATGCTGGTCGCCTTCTTCGCCGAGCTGTGGGACGGATCCACCGGCTTCGCCCTCGACCGCGACCGGCTCGAGGAAGCGCTGGCGCTCCTCGACGCCGAATCCCGCGACGTCGACGACGCGGACGTCCTCATCGTCCCGATCGTCGGCCTGCGGATGCCGACGCCGCGGCTGACGCTCCCCGACGGGGTGCGCGTCGTCCGCGCCGGCTCGATCGAGGCGCCCGTCGAGGCGATGCGCAGCGAGGGGATGGGCCGAGCCGCCTGGGAGCCCCAGTACCTCGCCGTGGCTGACCAGGACCCCGAGCTCGGCGCCGAGGGCGCCCTCAACCAGCTGCGCGAGCTGATCAGCGTGATGAGGCTCTTCAAGGGCGGCGGGGTCGGTCTCGGCCCCTACGCGTTCGCCCCGACGGGCGCCGATTGCTGGCGCCGGATAGCGACCGGTACCCCGGCCACCCGCCCCGGCGGCTACAGGCTGAGCGAGGTCGAGGCGGCTGAGCTTGCCGATTTCGCCAGCGCCCTGGAGGCCCGGCCGGACCCCGACGGCGCCCTCACCTGGGCGGTCGGCCGCTTCGAGATGGGCTGCGAGCGCGAGAGCCCGCTCGAAGGCCTCAGCGACCACCTGCTGGCGATGCGCGCGGTGCTCGAGGGCCACGGCCCGGTCGGCGCCTCGCTGCCGATGCGGG
>JBLNAC010000332.1:0-5925 GCA_050259155.1 Syntrophothermus sp. | reverse complement strand
CCCTCTGGCGGGTCGAAGGCGCGCGTCTGGAGGCCGGCGAAGCGGACGGCCTGCTGTTCTGCGGGATGGGCGGGTCCGCGGTCGGAGGCGATATCGCGATCGCGGCGCTGGGCGAGCGCCTGACCCGGCCGATGGCGACGGTGCGGAGCTACGAGCTCCCGAGCTGGGCGACGCCCGCCTGGACCGTCGTCTGCTGCAGCTACTCCGGCGAGACCGAGGAGACGCTCGCCTGCTTCGCGGCCGCCGAGGCGCTGGGCGCCCGCCGCATCGTCGTGAGCACCGGCGGCACGCTGGTCGGCGAGGCGCGCGAGGCGGGCGTGCCGGTCGTCGGCCTGCCGGGCATCTTCCAGCCTCGGGCCGCGATCGCATACATGTTCGTCGCCGCCGCGGAGGCCGCGGCGTTGGCCGGGATCGCGCCCAGGATCCACACCGAGATCGATGCCGCCGCCGCCTTCCTTGCCGAGCGGACGGACGAGCTCCGGGTTCGAGCCCACGAGATCGCCGCCCAGCTCGAGGGCACGGTCCCGGTCGTCTACGGAGCCGACCTGACCTCGCCCGTCGCCCGCCGCTGGAAGACCCAGGTCAACGAGAACGCGAAGCTCCCCGGCTTTCACTCCGAGCTGCCCGAGGCCGACCACAACGAGATCTGCGGCTGGAACGAGATCGCCGCGGGCGCCGGCCTCGCCGCCGTCTTCCTCGAAGACGCCGATCAGCACCCGCGCGAGCGCCGCCGGATCGAGCTGACCGCCGACGCGGTGGCGGAGAGCGCCACCGCGATCCGGGTCGAGACCGTCGGCGAGACCCGCGTGGAGCGCCTCCTCTGGGCGACGATGCTGGGCGACCTGGTCTCGCTCGAGCTCGCCGCGCGGCGCGGCGTCGACCCGCTCGCGGTCGAGCGGATCGAGCGCTTCAAGGACCGGATGGGCCACCCCGGCTGATCCGGTAGCGTGCGCGCCGATGCGCGCGATGATCCTCGCAGCCGGCCTCGGAACGCGACTGCGCCCGATCACCTACGGGATGCCGAAGCCGATGGTCCCGGTCCTCAACCGGCCGGTGATGGAGCACATCGTCCGCCTCCTCGCCAAGCACGGGTTCGCCGAGGCGATCGCCAACCTGCACTGGTTCCCGGATCTGATCCGGGACCACTTCGGCGACGGCTCGCGCTTCGGCGTCGACCTCTCCTACAGCTTCGAGGAGCAGCTGCTGGGCACCTCGGGTGGCGTCCGCAACGTCGCCGACTTCCTCGGTGACTCGTTTCTCGTCATCTCCGGCGACGCCCTCACCGACCTCGACCTGACCGCGATGCGCGACTTCCACGAGTCCCACGACGGCATCGCCACCCTCGCCACCAAGCGGGTCGCCGACACGACGCAGTTCGGCGTCGCGATCACCGGCCCGGATGGGCGCGTCCAGGGCTTTCAGGAGAAGCCCGACCCCTCCGAAGCGCTCTCCGACCTCGCCAACTGCGGGATCTACATGTTCCGCTCGGAGATCTTCGACTTCTTCCCCGCCCCGGGGACCAGCAAGGCCGCCGGGCCGGGCGCCCCGCCCGGGTTCGCCGATTGGGCGATGGACGTCTTCCCGCGCCTGCTCGACGGCGACGTGGCGTTCTACGCGCACGAGATCGACGCCTACTGGAACGACATCGGCAACCTCGACGAGCTGCGCGAAAGCACCGTCGACGCCCTGCGGGGCGCGGTCGCGGTCGAGCGCGAGGGCGAGACGGTCGACGGCTACCGGAGCGGCACCCCGGCCGAGGACGAGGGTGAGCTGCGGGGGCCGGTGCTTCTCGGGCCGCGCTGCGAGATCGGCGACGACGTCCGCATCGACGGCCCGGGGGTGATCGGCGACGGGGCGCGTGTCGGCGCCGGAGCCCGCCTGCGCGAGGCGATCGTGCTGCCCGGCGCCGAGGTGCCGGCGTCGACGATCCTCGTCGGCGCGATCTACGGCGTCCGGCCGGCCTGAGCGCGCCGGGGACGCTTCCGCGCGACAGCCGCCACCGGGTGCGCGCGACCCGCGCGCCCGTCCGTCCCATGATCGGCCGATGGAGATCCTGCGGGCCCTCGCCGCCGCCGTTCCCGCCCTCTGCGTGGCCTGCGGGCGCGGCTGCCGCGCCGGCTCGGCGCTCTGCCCCAGTTGCGGGTCGCGGCTCGACCGCGCGCTGCCGCTCCAGGGCCCCGGCCCGCCCGGGTTCGACCGCGCCTGGTCCTCGGCCCCCTACGAGGGCGTCGCCCGCGAGCTCGTCGCCGCCCTCAAGTTCCGCCGGCTCCTTCCGGTCGCCGAGCTGATGGCCGCCCGCATCGCGCGGCTGGCGCCGGCCTCGGCGCGGGGCGGGGCGCTGGTCCCGGTTCCGCCTTCGCCGCAGCGTCTGCGCCGGCGCGGCTACGACCCGGCGGGCGAGCTCGCGGCGGCCCTCGCCGAGCGATTCGGAGCCGAGCTGGCTCCCTGCCTGGCGCGCCGCGGCGGGCGGCGCCAGGTGGGCCGCGGGCGGGGCCAGCGCGTCGCGCGACCGCCGCAGGTGCGCGTGGCGGGGCCGGTGCCCCCCAGCGCGATCGTCGTCGACGACGTCCTCACCACCGGCGCGACCCTGGGAGCCTGCGCCGGCGCTCTGCGTCGCGCCGGCGCCACGCGCCTGGTGGCGGTCACCTTCGCGAGGCGTCTCTAGCGGGGTCGCTCAGGTGGCGGCGGGGCGACCGCGGATCCGACCCACCAGCTTCCGTGTGAGCCGTCGCTTGCGGCGCAGGTCGCGGTGCTTGCCGACCTGGCGGCGGACGTCCTCGGCCAGCTTGTG
Organism: Syntrophothermus sp.; assembly: GCA_050259155.1. Classification (GTDB taxonomy): domain Bacteria; phylum Actinomycetota; class Thermoleophilia; order Solirubrobacterales; family 70-9; genus VAYN01. Next base: position 3,134 of record JBLNAC010000332.1, on the reverse strand, counting down.
GATCGTGCGCCCCATCTCCGGCGAGGCCTCCCGCGCGTGCAGCGTCACGCCCTTCAGATAGAAGGTCGCCTCGGCCACCTGGCTGTCGGCGATCGAGGGATTGCGCTCTTCGGAGAGCACCACGTCGAGCGTCGCCAGCTCGGAAACCTGCCGCTCGAGGTGCTGGAAGCTCCTCCGCACCAGCTCACGCAGCTCGTCGTCGAGCTCGACGTTCCGGCTTCGGATCTCAATCCGCATGCGTGCCTCCTTCCGGGTGGGGCGAAGGATCCTATCCGTCCGCGGTCGACCCCGGGCAGGCGCCCGCAGGGCTCCCCGCCAGCGGCGCTGCGGACCCCGGCCCCGCTACTCTTGGCCAATGCCAGCCATGGACCTCGTGACGAAGGCGCTCCGGGCGGGGGAGGGCCGGAAATTCAAGGCCTACCAGAAGCGCGCGGAGGCGATCAACCGCTTCGAGCCGGAGATGGAAGCCCTTTCCGACGGAGAGCTGCGCGAGGAGGCAGACGCGCTGCGGGAGCGCGCCCGCGAGGGCGAGTCGCTCGACGACCTGCTGCCCGAGGCGTTCGCGCTCACCCGCGAGGCCGCCCGCCGCACGATCGGCCAGCGGCACTACGACGTGCAGCTGATCGGCGGCATGGTCCTCAACGACGGCGGCATCGCCGAGATGAGGACGGGGGAGGGGAAGACGCTGACGGCGACGCTGCCCGTCTTCCTCAACACGCTCGCCGGCAAGAGCGTCCACGTGGTTACCGTGAACGACTACCTGGCCCGCCGCGACTCTGAATGGATGAAGCCGATCTATGACGCTCTCGGCGTCAGCGTCGACGCCCTCCAGGACGGCGACGACCATGACACGCGCCAGCGCAAGTACTCGCTCGACGTCACCTACGGGACAAACTCCGAGTTCGGCTTCGACTATCTGCGCGACAACATGGCCGTCGCCCTCGAGCACTGCGTCCAGCGCGACCACAACTTCGCGATCGTGGACGAGGTCGACAACATCCTGATCGACGAGGCGCGGACGCCACTGATCATCTCCGGCGCGCCCGAACAGGCGGCGCAGACCTACTACACCTTCGCGCGGCTGGCCAAGCAGATGGTCGGCGTGCCGGCCAAAGAGAAACTCAAATCGCTCGGGGAGTCGCGCGACACCTCCGACGTCGACTACGACTACGAGTACGACGAGAAGCACAAGACGGTGGCGCCGACCGAGCGCGGGGTCAAGAAGGCCGAGGAGTTCCTCGGGGTCGAGAACCTGTACATGAGCGAACACGGGAACCTGGTCAACCACCTGGTCCAGGCGCTGAAGGCGGAGTCGCTCTACAAGCGGGACCAGGACTACGCGGTGATCGACGGCGAGGTGATGATCATCGACGAGTTCACCGGGCGGATCCTCGAGGGGCGGCGCTGGTCGGAGGGCCTGCACCAGGCGGTGGAGGCCAAGGAAGGCGTGGCGATCCGAGAGGAGAACCAGACGCTGGCGACCATCACGCTCCAGAACTACTTCCGCCTCTACGACAAGCTGTCGGGGATGACCGGCACCGCCCTGACCGAGGCGACCGAGTTCATGAAGATCTACGAGATGCCGGTGGTCGAGATCCCGACCAACCAGCCGATGGTGCGGGCCGACCACAACGACCAGATCTTCAAGACCAAGGACGGCAAGTGGAAGGCGGTCCTCGACGAGATCGTCGAACGCCACGAGAAGGGGCAGCCGGTCCTGGTCGGCACCGTCTCGGTCGAGGTCTCGGAGATGATCTCCGAGGCGCTGAAGCGCCAGGGGATCCAGCACTCGGTGCTCAACGCGAAGCCCGAGCACGCCGAACGGGAGGGAGAGCTGATCGCCCAGGCGGGCCGCAAAGGTGCGGTGATGATCGCGACCAACATGGCGGGCCGCGGCGTCGACATCAAGCTCGGCGGCGATCCGGAGCAGCTCGCCGTCCACGAGCTGAAGAAGCGAGGCATCACCCACGACAGCGAGGGCTACCACGAGGCGCTGGAGGAGCTGACGGCCGAGCTTACGCCGCAGTGCAAGGCCGAGGCCGAGGAGGTGCGCGAGCTCGGCGGCCTCTTCATCTGCGGCACCGAGCGGCACGAGTCGCGGCGGATCGACAACCAGCTGCGCGGGCGCTCCGGCCGCCAGGGTGACCCCGGCGAGTCGCGCTTCTACCTGTCGGCCGAAGACGACGTGATCCGGCTCTTCGCGGGCGATCGGATCTACAGGATCCTCGACCGCCTCGGCCCCGTCGACGAGGACGGGACCGAAGTGCCGCTGGAGGCGAAGATGCTGACGAAAACGGTCGAGAACGCGCAGAAGAAGGTCGAGGAGCAGAATTTCCTGATCCGCAAACGCGTGCTCGAGTACGACGACGTGATGAACGAGCAGCGCCGCGTGGTCTACCGGTACCGGCGCGAGATCCTCGAAGGACGCGACATGTCGGAGACCGCCCGCGACGAACTCGAGGGCGTCGTGGAGCGGCTGGTCGACGTCTACACGGCGGGAGACGTGCTCGAAGAGTGGGACATGGAGGAGCTCGAGACCCAGCTGCGGCAGATCTGGCCGGTCAGCGTCGACGTGGCCGGGCTGGCCCCGGAGGCGGTCGACCGCGAAAGGCTCAAGGACGAGCTCGACGAGGACGCGATGAGCGCCTACGACGAGCGCGAAGCGCAGCTGGGGGCGGAGCTGATGCGCTACCTGGAGCGGTCGATCCTGCTCCAGGTGATCGACAATCGCTGGCGCGAACACCTCTTCGACATGGACTACCTGCGCGAAGGGATCCACCTCCGCGGCTTCGCCCAGATCGATCCGCTCGTCGCCTACAAGAACGAGGGCTTCGCGATGTTCGAGGAGCTGATGCACTCGATCTGGGAGGAGTTCAGCCGCCTGGTCCTCCATGCCGAGGTGCAGATCGAGCCCGGAGCGGAGCAGGGGCCGGTCGCGGCCGGCGCCGAGCCGACCGGGCTCGACTACTCGGGCGGCACCCTCGAGTCACAGCCCTCGGCGCTGCAGCAGGTGGCCGCCGGCTCCGGCCTGCCGGCGCCAGTGCGCGTGGAACCCCCTCAGCGCCGCGGCCCGGTCGTCGTGGGACCGCCAGCTCAGCACCCGGCGTCCCCGCAGCTCGAACTCCCAGGCCATC
>JBLNAC010000331.1:0-3397 GCA_050259155.1 Syntrophothermus sp. | reverse complement strand
CGTCGGTCGCGCAGGTGACGATGTCGTGCCCTTCGGCCAGTTCCTTCTGCGGCCTCGAGGCGACCTCGCCGGCGCTGCCGAAGAGGCCGTGCCCGTACAGCGAGGGACGGCCGGGGGTCGTCTCGGCGGCTTTCGGGATGATGCAGTCGAAGTTGGCCTGGTAGGTGCCGTTCTGCTGCGGCACTTCGCCCGGGCCGAGCTTGAAGGTGCCGCCCGGGCCGCAGCTTGGGAACAGGTAGCACGGCACCGTGAACTTGCCCTTGACCCGCGTGAATTTGCCGCTTTCTTCGCTGACTGGGGGGCCTTCGACTTCGAATTTCGGCGCCGCCCCCTGGACCACGCCGTCGGCCAGGTTGGTGTCGCCGAGCTGGGCGAAGGCGTTGTCGCGGATCGCCAGCAGGCGGCGGGCGTTGTTCATGTCGCTCGCCGTGGTGAAGTCCCAGGCGAGGTAGAGGCTTTCGCGCCGGATCCCGGCCTTGTTCTTCAGCGTCGCGAAGATGCTCTTGAAGCGCTGGCGCTGGGCGTTGATCCGGCCCTGCTTGGTCGGCATTTCGTCGCGGTAGTAGCGGAACGCTGCCGGCGCTTCGATCTTCTTGCCGGCGGCGTTCTTGACGTTGCGGATCGCGACGATGTACCGGGTGCCGGCGTCGAAGTTGACGGCCGGGTGGATCTCCAGCACCCGCTTCGACGGTTCCTTCGCGGTCGAGTCGATCTCCACCCAGATCGGCCAACGCTTGCCGGTCGCGGCGTCGATCACGACCACCGGCGCGTTCTTCTGCGTGTAGCGGCCGATGTGGTTGATCGGCGTCGCGCCCATCGCGCTGACGTCGGCGGTCGATTCGATGCCCGGGATCTTGACCAGGATCGCCGCTCCCTGGCTGAAGCCGTTCGAGGCGCCGTAGGGAGCGGCTTCGATGTGTTCGCCGAAGGCGTTGGCCGGCATCGCCGCGGTCTGGAAGGCGACCTGGCGGCCCGTTTCGCTGTCGGAGCTGGCGGCCGTGTAGTAGTTGTCGGGGAACGGGAGCATGCAGAGCGGGTTGCCGGGGTTGGCGATGAAGTCGCATTCGCCGGCGCGTTCCATGTCGATCGAGGGCAGCTTGCAGTTGCCGAGGTTGCGGGTCATCTGCGTCTGCGCCTTCGCCTTGCCGGCGTTGACGCGGATCGTCCGGGCTGTGCAGCCCTTGACGTTCTTGATCACGTCGCGCAGCAGCTTCAGCTTCACCGTCCTGGTGCCGGCTCGGCGGAAGCGGACGACCGTCTTCTTGTTCAGCGGCTTGGCGCCGGCGTCGAAGGTGACCGAGGTCCCCCGCAGCCGCACCTTGCCCGGGCCGGGGGAGTGGACCTTGACGAAGATCGCCTTCTTGCGGACGATCCCGGCCTGGCTGCGGCTGGCGATGCGGAGGCTGAGCTTCGAGCCCCCTCGCGCCGGTGACGCGGCGGTGGCGCCGGCGCCCGCCGCGCCGAGCGCGACGACCCCGAGTGCGAGCAGGGACAGCGCGAGCACGAGCTTCGACCAGACCTTCATCCGAATCCTTTCTCCGAGAAGCCTTCTGCGAGGAGCGCCCAGACGGCGCGCGCGGCCGGCTGCCGCGCGAACCCGCCCCCATTTCCCTCGCTCAAACCCTACTGAGCGGAGGTAGTTGCGCGACGCGATCGAGGAAGAGGTCGACGAGCCGCGGGTCGAACTGGGTGCCGGCGCCCGCGCGCAGCGCCTCCCGCGCCGCCTCGATCGACATCGGCGCCCGGTAGGCGCGGCCTTCGGTCATCGCGTTGAACGCGTCGCAGATCAGGATCATCCGCGAGCCCAGCGGGATCTCGCTGCCGGCGAGCCCGTCGGGGTAGCCGCCGCCGTCCCAGCGCTCGTGGGTCGAGCGGACGATCCGGGCGACCCGGCGCAGCGCCGGCGCCGCGTTCAGGACCCGCTCGCCGATCAGCGTGTGCCGGCGCATCAGCGCCCACTCGGAGTCGGTCAGCGGCCCGCGCTTGTGCAGGACCTCGTCGGGGATCGCGATCTTGCCGATGTCGTGCAGCTCGGCGGCGCGGACCAGGACGTCGAGGTCCTCGGCGTCGAGCCGCAGCGCCCGCCCGAGGTCGGCGGCGAGGCTGGCGACGCCGTCGAGGCGGCGATCGAGGTCCGGTTCGCGCTCGTGCAGGACGCTGAGCAGGACGCCGCGCGTCTGGCTGCGGGCGGAGTCCGCGCGCCGCCCCTTGGTCGCGTACATGCGCCGGTCGGCGAGCCGCAGCGCGTCCGCCGGGGTCGCCGCCTCGTCGGGCAGCTCGGCCATGCCCCAGGAGGCGGTGATCTCGAAGGCGGCGCCGGCCTGGGAGAGGGCCTGCGCCGCGGCGGCGCAGATCTCAGCCTCGTCGCGCAGGTCGATCGTGGCGAGGACGCAGAACTCGTCGCCGCCCAGGCGGTAGGCGGAGCCGTCGGCGGCGAACTCGTCCGCCAGCCGCCGTCCCAGCCGCCGCAGCAGCTCGTCCCCGGCCGGGTGCCCGAAGCTGTCGTTGTAGGCCTTGAAGCCGTCGAGGTCGAGCAGGACGAGGACGATGTCGCGCTGCCCCCGCGCCGGCTCGAGCGCGGCGCGCAGGTCACGCATCAGGCGGCGGCGGTTGCCGAGGCCGGTGAGAGCGTCGGTCACCGCCTCCCTGCGGCTGGACCGGAGCATCTGCCGGTTGTGGTCGAAGGTGATCGCGAGGCGCGCCAGCACGGCGGCGAGGCAGGCGACGCTGAGCCCGACCGCGACGCCGCCGATCGCGGTCAGGTTGCCGAGCGCGAGCAGCGCGACGGCGGCGGCGGCGAAGCCGATCGGGCCGACGATGCGGTGGCCGGGCGCCTCCCCCTCCAGCTGCGCCGAGGCTCCGCGCGGCAGCCAGGCGGCGGCTGCGATCAGGAGGAAGGCGGCGGGCCAGGCGACGCTCGCGAAGCGGAGCGCGGCGGTCGACTGGCCGGCGGCCGAGAGGTAGACGACGTCGCCGACCGCGAACAGCAGCAGCGCGGAGCCGATCAGGAGCAGGGCCCCATTGGCGCGCAGCCCGCTCGTCGCCAGCGCCCCGGACAGCAGGCCCAGCAGGACGAGGTCCGCGCACGGGTAGGCGAGGTTGACCGAGACGCCGAGCGCGTCGCCGCCGAGCGCTTCCAGCACCGGCGGGAAGATGAGGGCGGCGGCGACGGCGGCGATCGCCAGGGCCCCGATCAGCCAGTCGAGCCAGCCGAGCGGGTCGAGGTGGGCCAGCCGCGCCCGCAGCAGCAGCACGAGGCCGACGTAGGTGGCGGGGTAGAAGGCGAGAAACAGTGCGTCCGCCGGCGAGGGGAAGGGGGCCGGCGAGGCGTAGTAGAGGACCGCCGAGTAGTACGTCTGCCCCAGCGCCCACAGCAGCAGCCCGGCGCCGAGCGCCA
>JBLNAC010000330.1:0-2578 GCA_050259155.1 Syntrophothermus sp. | reverse complement strand
CCGACCTCGACCCCGGCGTCGGCGAGCGCGTCGCGCGCCGCCGCCCCGGCCAGCTCGCGCAGGCTCGACCGGCTCTTCTCGAAGCGGGTCATCCCCGCTCCGACGATGAGGACGGCCGAGCCTGCGGACACCCGATCCCCTAGGCGACCGGGACGACGGCGGCCGATTCGGTGTCGAGCGCGCTCCAGTCGTCGTGGCGGCCGTGGTGGTAGGGGAGGAAGACGTCGGCGGGAGTGGTCGCGACCGCCTCGCAGGCGCCGATCAGGTCGCACTCCATGTAGCTCGCGCCCTTGATCGAGCGGACCGGGATCTCGTCGAGCGGGTCGTGGACGCTGCCCCGCAGGACCACGCTGCCGGCCCCCTCCAGCGAGGAGTACGCGTGGACCTGGAAGTGGGCGCGGGTGAGGATCGCGTCCTCTTCGAGGCCGGCGCCGTTGGCGGCGGGGCGGGCCTTGAAGTTGAAGTTGTAGCCCTCGGCGTCCCAGGAGCCGGTGTCCTTCGTCATCTCGCCCTGCAGTTCCATGATCCGCACGCCGCCGCGGTCGACCCAGCCGCGGAAGTTGTCGCCGCGCCGGCGCAGCGCCGAGTCGGCGATCTTCTTCGGCTCGCCGAAGAGGTCGCGGCCGTAGATCGTCGGCACGTCGCCGCTCATGTACATCGCCAGCACGTACTCGCCCTCGATCCCCTCGTGCCGGGCGGCGACGTAGATCGAGCCGCCGTAGAAGTCGCCGACGCAGTTCGACTGCCAGCGGCCGACCATCGCCCGCACGCCGGGGGAGTCGGCCGGTTCCAGCGGCGGCGGCAGGACCTCGGCGACGACGCTCTCGTCGGTGAGGAATTCGACCGACAGCATCTGCCCTCCCGTGAAGCGCGGGAAGCTGAGGGCGTGTTCTATACGGGCGATCTCCTCGGCAGTCTTGACGAATCCCATGATCTCTCCTCTTCCTCTTGACGGGGTGAGATCACCGTATTCGGCTCCGGCTGGCCCGTATACGCGAGATCGAGGACCTCTTGGTGGAGATCCAAACCGCGCTTCTCCCAGGCCGCGCGCCAGTCGTTGATGTGCCTGCGCATCACCGCCGCGGCCGTGTCGGGGTCGTGGACCTCGATCTCGCTGACGATGCGGCGGTGGTAGTCCGTCGCGTGCTCGGCCATCTCGCGGGTGTCCATGAACCGGTAGAGCGCGGGGAGGAGGACGTGGCTGATCGGCTCGCGGGCGATGATCAGGGCCGGGTTGGCGCTGAGCTCGGCGATCGTGCCGTGGAACTCGACGTCCAGCCGGCTCCACTCGGCGAGGTGGTCGAGGTGCTCCTCCTGTTCGTCGAGGTTGCGGTGGAGCGCCTCCAGATCGCTGCGGTCGGCGCGGATCGCGGCGAGCCTGGTGAGCTCGGGATCGAGCGTCAGGAGCGCCTCGTGCAGGTGATGGAAGGTGAGGTTGTGGCGCCGCAGCTCGCGCCGCAGCTCGCGGAAGGCGGGGACGTCGCTGCGGTCGGCGACGACCATGATGCGCGGGCTGGCGCGTTCGACCAGGCCGCCCTGTTCGAGGATCCGCAGCGCCTCGCGGACGGTCGAGCGGCTGACACCCGCCTGCTTGGCCAGCGCGCTCTCGGACGGCAGCCGGTCGCCGACGGCGAGCTCTCCGGACGTGATCCGCTCCCGCAGCAGGCCGGCCAGCTGCTCGTAGGCCCGGGCGATCTTGATCGGCTGGACCAGGCGCCCGTGGCGGTTCGGCTTGCTCCCCCCGGGATCCACCATCTGTGAGGGAGCCTATCCCTCGGCGACCAGGGCCTCGGCGGCGCTCGAGATGGCTTTGGAGGTTGGCAACAAAGCCCGCTCGAGGTCCGGGCTAAAGGGCATCGGGACCGTGGGCGTACCGATACGCCGCACGGGCGTGCGGAGTTCGTCGAACAGCTCGGCGCCGACGCGGGCGGCGATCTCGGCGCCGGCGCCGAAGTCCTGGACCGCCTCGTGGACGATCAGGAGGCGGCCGGTGCGCCGCACGGATGCGGTCACCGTCTCCATGTCGAGCGGCACCAGGGAGCGGAGGTCGATCACCTCGAGCGAGGCGGGGCCCTCGTCGGCGGCGGCGAGGCAGGTGCGAAGCATCTGGCCCCAGGTGACGACGGTGACGTCGCCGCCGGACCGGGCGACGCGGGCCCGGCCGAGCGGCAGCGGGTCGGCGTCGATGTCGCCCTTGCTCGCGTAGAGCCGGCGGTTCTCGACGAAGACGACCGGGTTGGGGTCGCGGACCGAGGCCAGCATCAGGTCGCGGGCGTCGGCGACGGTCGCCGGCATCACCACCTTGAGGCCGGGGACGTGGGCGAACCAGGCCTCGAGGCTCTGCGAGTGCTGCGCGCCCGCGGCTTTGCCCGCCCCGGTCTGCATGCGGAAGACGATCGGGATCTCGAGCGCGCCCGCGGTCATGTAGCGCAGCTTCGCCGCCTGGTTGAGGATCGGGTCCATGCAGACGCCGACGAAGTCCATGAACATGATCTCGACGATCGGCCGCAGCCCGGTCATCGCCGCCCCGACCGCGGCGCCGACGTAGCCCATCTCGCTGATCGGCGCGTCGATCACG